>NZ_JAUBVX010000025.1:0-93748 GCF_036706065.1 Microcoleus sp. A2-C3
GGCAATGTACTGGGTGATTTAGGAAAATTAGAAGAGGCGATCGCATCCTACGACAAATCTTTAGAATTCAAACCAGATGACCACAGTATCTGGTTCATACGGGGCAATGTACTGGGTGATTTAGGAAAATTAGAAGAGGCGATCGCATCCTACGACAAATCTTTAGAATTCAAACCAGACTATCACGCAGCCTGGTTCATACGGGGCAATGTACTGGTTAATTTAGGAATGTTAGAAAAGGCGATCGCATCCTACGACAAAGCTTTAGAAATCAAACCAGATTATCATGCAACCTGGTTCATACGCGGCATTGCACTGCGTAATTTAGGAAGGTTTGAAGAGGCGATCGCATCCTACGACAAAGCTTTAGAAATCAAACCAGATAAACACGAAGCCTGGATTAATCGAAGTATTGCCGTCAGAAACGCATCTACATATAATCACTTTATTTATGAAATGTTGCAGCTACAATTCCCTGCTTCTCCACCAGTAACTCGAAATATTTCAAATCCCAACCTAAATCGACGTGGCTATGAAGGGCAAATATTCACATTAAAAGCAGGCTTGGAGTATTGCCAAGAAAAACCCCACCCCGAAGGATATGGAGAACTGCATCAAGCACTAGGAAATGCTCACTACAACCGAGGTAAACTCAATTATTATTACACCTATTGGAGTAAAGCCACCACCAACTACAAAGCAGCACTCAAAACTTTAACTAAAGAAGCTTTCCTCGAACCGCACCTAGAAGTCTTGCAGGCTTTAATCAAAACCTTAGTCGGCTTAAAGGAACTTGAAGCAGCGAATAAAATACGACGAGATGCAACCGACTTATTGCATCGCTTACTAACAGATAAAAACTATTCCCAACTCAGCGAAAAACAACTCGCCGACAAATTGGTTAGATTTAAACAATTAACCGTAAATATTTTGTTTCAGTCTGGCAAATTAACCGAAGCATTAGAAACAGCAGAACAAGATAAAAATGTCTGCCTGTCTTGGCTGCTAAAAGCCTTATCAATCCCCGATTACCAAGAACAAACAGAAGAGAAAGTAACTCACGCTCAAATTCAGCAACTTCTCAATCCCGAAACCTGCGCCATTTACTGGCATCTCAGCGATGCAGCATTAACAACATTCATCATTAAATCCGATGGCTTGCTGTCGCCAGAAGATTGTTTTAGCAATTCCCCAGATGAATTTGAAGCATGGGTAAAAGATTGGAATCAACAATATGCCGATTATCAAGATAAATCCCAGGATAAAGCCAATAAACAAAATCATCCTTGGCGCGCCGAAATGCCCAGTAAATTTGCACGCCTCAAGGAAATTTTGCAGATGGCCAACATCGAACAGCAATTAAAATTAAACGGCATTACCAACTTAATTCTGATTCCTCACCGCGACTTGCACCGGTTCCCAATTCATGCTTTATTTAGCAGTGATTTTGTGATTACCTATTTGCCTAGCGCTCAATTTGGACTGAATTTGAAACATCGGTTGAATTCCGAAATTTCTCGCTTATCTCCAAGTTCAGATCCCCCTAAATCCCCCTTAAGAAGGGGGACTTTGAACACTCCGGTTTCTCCCGACACAACGGGGATTTTAAACACTCCTGTCTCCCCCGGCACAATGGAGACTTTGAACACTCTTGTCCCCCCCTTCTTAAGGGGGGCTAGGGGGGATCTGGCCTCGGCTATAAACGATAAAAACTCTATCCTCAGTATTGAAAATCCCGACAGTATAATTATTGATGAAAATGGCAAACGAAAAAAATTGCTTCCTTTACCTGCCGCCGAAATAGAATCCGAAATCATTTGCCGAATGTTTCCCAACCCTACCCGACGGGGAGAAGACAAAGCTACCCTCGATGAAGTCACCAAATTATTGCCACAGCCCCACAACATTTTTCACTTTACCGGACACGGTAGCTATGATTTTGACAATCCTCAACAATCAACTTTATACTTAAGCGATACTCACCGATTAACAGTTAAAGAAATCATCCAACTCAACCTCAGTAACTACAAATTAATCTGCCTTTCCGCCTGCGAAACCGCCGTCACAGACAAACAAACAATTCTCGCCGAATATGTAGGATTAATCAGCGGTTTCATGTGCGCGGGAGTTGGCTGTGTCGTCAGTACCCTGTGGCCAGTCGAATCCGGGGCGAGTACGTTATTAATGATAGACTTTTACCGACGGTGGCGAGAAGGTGGCGATTCCCTACCCGTCGCTTTAGCAAATTCTCAAAAATGGCTGCAATCAGCCACAGGTGAAGATTTAGCCACTTGGTGTCAGCGGGAAATTGACAAGATTTCCGAAAACAGCAGCGAACTTTCTGAAGATGAAGTTAGCCTGCGCCGATTCTTTAAAAGCAATCGGCAAAACTTGGCTAAAATGGAATTAGACCAACCTTATCAACATCCGTATTACTGGGCAGCCTTCACTCTAACGGGATTATGATGAAAAACAATAATGACGATATTTTCACAGCTTTTATTGGCGCGGTACTCCAACAAACAGAACCGCTACCCGCAGCAGTTCAATCAGAGTTTAATAATATTGATGAAACTTTCACAATTGTCGATATCGAAAGACTTGCCGAATTGCATCCCCCTCTGCTAGCTGCTTATGAAGAGACTCATAATTGGTTGATATATCATAGCAGTGAACGTAGCAAAGGATTAGATGTTTTACCCGATAGTGAATTTGAAAAAGAAAACACTACGAACCCCGAAATTAGTAACGTCGCCAGCGATATCAGCGATTTAACAAATTTACCAAAAATCATCGAAAAAATCGACACCAAAGTTAAGCCGCGAGGGTTACGAAAAATTCTCGGAAAAATCTTGCAAGCTGGGGATTCGGTGCAAGCAAGTCGCGATACAATTTTATCGTCAATAGCAAACAGTTTCGCCCATGACTAACGAAAATTGGCTGATTTACCCTACCGTCGATTTATTTGTCTACGATTTAGCCGATGGTATCGGACAAACTGAGGACAAAATCAGCCAAAACCGCCAGCAGTTTTGGCAAAAAATCTATGGCGACAAACTCTCGCAGCCACAGCTAGAACAACTCGAACAAGCTGAAACCGAAACCGGTGATTACATCGATTTACTCGGTAACAAAAAAGTAGCAGCATTTGAGTCTCCCCTCGATGGCTATGCTTATCCTGTCAAATTCGGCGATACTTATGCGGTGCAGTTTGACTTATCCGGCAAAATAGAACCCGACAGCGATAAGAAATTTGCACCGAAAGAAATCGATTTAGAATGGCTGAAATCAACAATCATCTCGCGCTTCAATCAACCTGCTACTATCGGTCAAAGTTGGCTAGTTTGGGGTGAATTGACTAGCGGCCAATATGCTTTAGAAACTGCAAAAAATTGCTACGACCAACTTAAGTTAGTCCCGACTGCTAAATGGGATCTGGATTTAAAAGCATCAGGGCAATTTTTCGGGGCAAATTTTTATGAATTGTGGCTACCTCCGGGAGATAGAGGCAATATCAGCCAAAATTATCATGTTTTAATTTGCTTGTTTCCTAACAGTGGCGAGGCATCAATTCCCACTACTCGCCAAACAATGACTAAACTTTATCCGCAGTTTATCCGATTATTTGGATACCGCAATAAAGTGATTTGGGCTTACCACCAAAGCCGCCAACTTAAGTCGGATCTCAAGGATGCTTCCCGGAAGATTCAAGAAATAGTCAGCCAACTGCCAGAACAAGTCAATGCTGCTAAAGTTGACCTGAAACAATTGCAGGAAAATCTGGTTTATTGCTTGACAATTTTCTCGATTTATGCTAATTATATTAGTCGATTGGAAGAACAAGAAAATACAATTAAAACTAATCTAAATAACTATAAGAAACGGCTAAAAACAATAGCCAAGAGAATGGAAAAGCCAGAAAATGAGTTAGATTTTATGACGAATTTCAGCGATTTTGCTGAAGAAAAGTATGTCACGCAAGTTAAAGCGGATAATAGAAGTTTGAGTGCGGGATTGCGGTTGTTGGAAAATGCGATCGAGACTGTAGAGGGGATTATCGAGATTGAGAGGGCTAAGGGCGATCGCACTTTAAACTTTACCATTGGTACAGTGGGCGTGGGCATTGGCACCAGCGGAGTCGCCGCCAGCATCTACGCCAGCCAAATCAAAAGCCCCGCTAGCCCAGAAAATCCCATGTCTGCGAATCAAGTTCTCGTGTTGAGTCTGCTTCTGGGAATTGCAGGAGGCTTAGTCAGTGCGGGTTTATTAAAATTATTTGACCGAATTCGGGGATCGAAATGAACAATTCTGAGGATTTTTGTTAGTTAGCCGCCTTAACATCCTGCCACCAAACTTGGACGTAAGGCCAGAATATTTTATCATCATCGAGCTTGACTGTCACTTCGTAGCGATCGATCTGAGTGAGTTCGCCCGTTTTACCATTCAACTGCAATTGTTTCGGATCGTCGGTGCGAATTTCTACTCTTTGATTCAACAGCGGCTGCATCTGCTTTGAAGAACCCTGAAACGGATTTTTGCCTCTAAGCACATAGCCACCAATCAAAGATAAGTACATTGAAGCTAGGAAAAATACCGTACATAAACTCACAATTAACAGTATTTTTTGTTGCGAAAAATTGGTATAAACGCTCGCAACTCCCACTACCATAGTTCCGAAAAATAATAAACTTGGCAGGTACAGCCCATCTCCCAAAAATAGGCTACAAAAAATCATCAGCGGTATCTGAAAACCAAATAATGCAGCTACCCAACTCCACCCAGTCAGCAATGATTCAGATAGTAGCCAATTCATTGCTACAGTAAGGGCGATCGCAATTCCTATGGCCCAAACGGATGTCCCAGAATCGTAATATCTGATGGGAAGAACTACATAAAAGAATGTAGCATAAGCAAAACCCGCCAAAGCTAAGGCCAATCCACTAATTATTTCGTTCCAATTCAACTCCTGTCCCTCTCTCTTATTTAGGGTCGATCGACTTAACAAACTCTCGCACAGGCGACGGTAGAGCCGGCACAAAAGTCTTTCTAAAACCCCTAACATCGAACACTCGCCACAAAATACCCACCGCTACTGTCAAGAAAAATAACGCTCCCAAAAAATTAAACGCATTAGAGAGAAAACCGCTGTCCCTTTTTTTCGGAGCCGTAATATGTTTGATGCGATATACAGCCGGCTCGTAATCTCTGGACTCCTCGCGACTGGGTATCGGCTTTTTGGCGCGCGAACTCGCACGAGGGCTCCCACTCAAACCCGTGTGATTAGTTTTAGTAGAATTGCTGGCCGACTTCAACTCGGAATCGCCACGCATCGTGAACTTGCTAGTAGATGTCCCGGTTTTGCCAACACCAGCATTTTGAATTCTACTATTAGAGCGCTGACTTGATTGCCGATCGGCTAAAGTTCGCATCAAACTTTGCAATTGCTGAGTCGCCGCCGGCGGGCGTTCCCCTTTCCTCGCCCAATTTAACAGCATCGCCGCAGTAATACCGCAAAGATTCGCAGCCCCCACAGAAGCTATCCGCTTCAGCAGAGGCTGACTGTTGGACACAAAAATCACCAGTGCATCGGGGTGTTCCTGAGCCAAACCGTAAACGCACTGAGCTGTAGCTACAACCAGCATTGCTTGTGCGCTTTGATTTTTAATCGAGGGTTCTAGGGCCCGATGCGTTTCTTGAGCATCAGTCACAATCCACCCACTGTCTGCAAAAAAGCGCATAAACTCCCTAGCCACTTGCTCTTGAGCTTTTTCTACCGCTTTCCCTGTCAAATAATCTATTTCGTCATACACTACTTCTGGGAGATAGCAACTTCCCACCTTGGCATATTCTTGCCACACTTGGGTTCTGCCAGCCATCAAAAGATCCGCATCAAAAGTTACAAATACAGGAGGAAGTTGATTAGCCATAACTTTAGCCTAGTGCTTACATAAGTGATTTTTACTTGCTAAATTAAGTTTAAACAAATTCCGAGCTTTTCTATTGGGTCAATTGATAAATATCTGGGGTGCGCTTGGGCGCACCCAGCCCACCAATGGTCTGATGATTAGTTGCCAATTCCTAAACGCCCAGCTAAAGCCGGAGTCAAGGGCAAGAGTACAGAAATCATCAAGAACAAAGCCAACAAACCCAAAGCTGCGCGAGCGTCGTCAGGTTCAGTCAGCTCGTTGAGGCTCGGCCTCTCCAGATTCCGTTGTAAAATCAGAATCACGATCGCCCAATACAGAGCTAAAGGATTAACTAAAGAAGCGATCGCCAGCACCACAAATGTCGCCAAAGTAGCGCGACTGGCAATTTTCCTGCCGTAGATTGCTTGCACGATTCTACCCCCGTCCAACTGTCCCGCCGGCATCAAATTAATCGCCGTGATTACCAAGCCCAACCAACCGATAACTACCAGCGGATGAACATCAACAATCTGCTGCTGCAAGGCAGAACCCAAAACCACTTTTGCCAAAGTTCCCACCAAAACCGAGCCCTTAAAATATTCTGCGGGAATTTGAAACAAGCTACCGGGGTGAGAAAGTAGCAAACCCGTTACCAGCATTAGCAGAGAAATTATTCCCCCAGCGGCTGACCCGGCAAAAGCAATGTCAAACAAAACTTTACGGTTGGGAAGCAGCGACTCAAAACGATCGATCGCCCCAAAACAACCTATCTGGAATGTTGGTATAAAAAACGGCCAACTCAAGCCCACCTTGTACTGATTTGCTAGCACTCGGCGAGCAATTTCGCCTGAGCCTAAAACCGCCCAAATTCCGATCGCAATTGGCAGAACTTCTAGATATCTACCAGGCGAGTCAAAGAAATCGAAACCCAGCAGCAAACCGCCTGTTTCCAAGCTAGTAGCAATTGTTGCGAGTAACAGCACGACTGCGAGAATTTTTTGAGATACGGTAGTTGGCTGCGGGTCGTTGGTGCTGGGTAAGATAATAACTACCGGCTTGTCGTCCTGATTTTCTACTAAAAACAGGCGGTAGCGATCGTTCAATCTTTCTTGCAAACTTGCCGTCAAACGCGAGTGTACTTGTTCAGAGTCTCCCCGGAGATTGCCTTTCAAGATTACGCCATCTTGATAGGGAATCGTTTCTGTAGCAAAGAAAGTATCGATGCCAAAGATGCCTTGAATTGCCTTAAGATCTTCAACTGGAACGGGAATTATTTCTAATTCATTAGTTGCACGCGATGTGACGATCTTAATTGTTTCTTTCGCTGGTACCGGCTGTTCGTTTGGCTGGGAGGTTCCATCGCTTTGGGACTTTAGCTCAGCAGGAGCGGGGCGCGAGTCCAGCACTGCATCGGCTGCCGCCTTACGCAATTGCCGGCCGAGATAAATGTACAATCCCGTGGATGCCACCAGCAGCAACAATACCGCAACTAAATTGAGGTAAATCCCCGCTGCGAACAAACCAAAGAATAGTAGCCAGGGACTCATCAGCACCACTGACTGCAACCAAGCCAAAATTCCCAGTTTGCCAAAAGGTCTGGCGCGATAAAATCCCCAACCCAGAATTCCCACAGCAACCAATAACAGCGCAATTGTTGCGGTATTTTCCGATGCAATTATCGGGAGTCCGGTTGCTTGCGCCAATACCGGCTGTAATTGGCCGATCGCGCTGCGGTCGAGTAATAACATTAAATTTTGGGGTATGTGAAATAAAATTGCTGGGAGCATTATCCAAACTTGTCCGAAACTAGCCCGATCACTAAGGATAACCTCTGAGGGCTACTCGGCCCACAACCGGCTGCTGCGGTTTTAACTTCTGGGCTATTGACACAACAGACTTTTTATGATACCACATCGGTTGTCTCAAACATCTACTCAGATGGGCGGGAGTGTCGATCGCCCGGAAGCGGGAAGATTGGCAGCCGCGAAAGCAGGCGACGCTTCTGGGCAGATTTGACTTGGTTGCGGATTCGGGCATCGGCAACAAATCCGCAGCGGATCAGGCTCAAACCATTGATGCTATTGGGTTTTGTTAATGGGTACGGCAGGACTTGAACCTGCGGCTCGCTGCTTAGAAGGCAGCTACTCTATCCAACTGAGTTACGCACCCAACTTAAAAAATCGTTAACAATATGATTGTATCGGTGAAGTGTGCGATCGAGCAAGTAAATTTTTTTTGACTTACACAGAAACGGTTCTATCTAAAAAAACTATGATGTGGAGCGCGGCGCGATCGGGAGTGAACACCCTGGTGATGGCCCGTGGGTTGAGGATAGCAATTCACACAAGCTGGAGGGACTCACTTGCAAACAGCACAATTGTTAACATTCGATAGTTGCCAATCCTAAAACGCAGGCCGCATTATCGAAAAACCAGAGATCCCCTGATTTTAGGCATGAGTTGACGCCAGCGTGACTAACTTGCTGATGTTGAGTGATGTTTGCCAACATTCTGCTCGACTTGATATTTGATAAAAATGTGGTAGAACTAGGATTGAAAGACTCAGGTGAGAATCCCTGATGGTACGGAGCCTATATATAAGCTTCCTCTACGGCATCAAAGCAAAACAGTCAATCGCCCGATCGGCACGACCTCGAAAATCAAGCGTTGCCAGTACAGCAGTCGTAAGTTGTGCGCGGGGGAATTTCCTTGTTGCATTAGTTTATATGCCAGGGTTGAGAGACAATCTCAGCTTAGATATTTGTTAGCATTTGTTAACAAAAAAGTATCGGAACGCTTGAGGAGGGCAATCCTGCTAATTTAAGCGGACTTGTCGAATCAAGCATCCCCAAGCCTAAAAGCCTGGAGAGCTTCAAAAGCAAAGCACCTCGGCCATGACAGGAGTCAAATCGCAGTGTCATGTTTATTCTGAAACGGCAGGATGTTGAAATATCCAATTTTCAACACCCAAAACGGGATCAACAAATTCCCATTCTCAATTATCAGGGGCAGACTTTTCGCCTAATCAGCGCCTTCAACGGCAAGCAAGCAGAAGACGCCAGAGCCTTGTGGCGGGATTTAACCGACAACCGAGGCAAAGCCTGTGTTCTGCTAGAAGAGCCGGATAGATACAGCGTCTGGGGAAAAGTTCGTTTAGATCAGCTTGCCGGTGAAGAACCGGCGGGTACAGAATCCGCTAAAGCACCGCTATTCGCGCAGGGCTGTCTGCTGCTCCTCCAAGCTGTTTACTTCGATGTAGAAGACCTCTTAGGCGCAAGGCAAGCCGCATCGTTTCAGAAAGATATCGCCAAGGTATTTCAGCAAGGAAACTTCCCCCAGGCAGACTCCGCTGATGCGATCAAAAATTGGCTAACCGTTAGTCCCTTGCAAAATCATAAGGTGCCCCCTTGGCAAGAGCAAAATCTCAAGACCTTATTGCAAGAACTTCACCGTTTGGGCAAATCATATTTTGGCAATACCGACTTTGCTGAGGGAGTGAGCGATGTGCTGCAAGATATGCCAGCACAGGATCGCACTCAGTTTTTAGATTGGCTGAAACAATCAGCCCTCAACAAGTTGTGGATCGCAGGATAGAAAATCTCTGACAATTGCTCTAACAATTGGGTGTAGATAATCGATCTGAGATAATTGCACTCTTTGGGGGCAAGGAAGATACAGGTTGGATGGCCAACTTGTATCGATGCGACATAATTGTTAAATCAGTTAGGAACCCAGCTAGACTCTGGCAATTTAACTAAATTTCGATCGCAGTCCCCACCCACAATCATTGATATGAGTGGGGGAGTGCGAAAGCAAAAAACAGAGAAAGCAACATTTGAGGGTATAATTTCACAGATTAATTTGGTACGGTAAAAGCCTTAATGGTGAAGACATAGACCGTATCTCTATCATCTATTACGTGGAAAAAGATCGACTAAGAACTAATTATTTGAATTAGTAAATAGATATTATTCTTGCTTAGTCTTTCGAGAGTGTACGAGGGCAAAAAACCCGAAGACACGCTGAAGACGCCAGTTTTTCCGGGAGCGTCAGATCAAGGTTCTTTGGCGAAAGAATCCTCATCTACAATCAAAAATTGAGATGGGGTGCATTCAACCGCTAGTTAGGTATCGTGAAATCCCTATGAGTAGCACTTCAGAAAAGTCATCTACATCTACATCTTTACTATCAGCTCAGAGCCTAGTGATTGTGGGCATTGTCTGGGCTGTCATGGCGCTGCTGTTCTTTTTGCTGTTCAGCGTCCCCCTTTCAAAAGAAGATGGTTTACCGCCTTGGTACTCGATCGGCACTTATGTTTTTGAATGCGGGGCATACCTCGGAGCGTCTTTAGTCTGTTTCAGAAACTGGAAATGCCCCCAGATGGCGAGCGGGCGCAACGTCTGGCTGGGCATTGGTTTGGGGATGCTCTTCTATTTTATCGCCGGCGTGCTGTTCGGGATTTGGGAACTCTATTTCGAGTTAGATCCAGACGTGTCCCCAGCAGATGCGTTTTATCTGGGCAGCTATGTGGTGCTGATCGGAGGCATGGTTGTAGCTGTGACTTCCAAGCGTCTGAATCTAGAAGTTTGGCAGTGGGGTTTGTTAGCCGGAATAGCAGCCTTTGGGATTGCTATAGCTATCTGGGTTGCTGCACCGGACTCTTGGAGGACACAGCTAGGAATGGCTCCGGCTGCTCCTCAGGAATTAGTGACAGGATCTGCACCAGCAACTCCTGCCAAAGGAAAAGCGCCTGCTTTGGACAATTCGGCCCAGTCAAAGGCAAAAGGAGCGGCCGCGACTGCTGATGAACCTGCATCGGAAGAAGAATCAGCAGAAGTACCTAAAGCTCCCGCATGGGTGATGGCACTTGACAAACAACTGTCACCTTACGCCTATGCGATCAATTTGTTTTACATCGTCGGGGACGTTTTGCTGCTGATTATTGCTACTGCACTGCTGCTGGCGTTTTGGGGAGGACGTTTTTCCCAATCTTGGAGAATGATTGCGGCTGCAACTTTTTCGCTTTACATCGCAGATATGTACTTTAAATGGCGAGATACTCAGGCTGAGGGTAGTTATCAAAGCGGCAGTTTGCTGGAAGTCTTTTTTGTTTTCAGTGGCATCCTGTTCGGAATTGGAGCTGTCTTGGAACATGACATCTCAACCCGTTCTCGTCAGAGCAGGCGGACTCGTCGCTCCGCGTAGCAATGGGAGATTGGGGTTGCTTCGGCAAGAGATGGAAACGCGAAAGCTGTTTTGCCCTTGCCGGCCTCTGTCAACTTTAAATCGAAAATGAAAAATCACAGTTCGCCGATCGCACTTCCTGCGTTTTTTCACATTTTTTTGCTGGAAAATTTGGCATGACGCCCACAAAACTATCCGATTCAGACAAACGCGAACTCCTGCGGCTGTACCGACAGTCGGACGAGAATACTATCACTCTGGCAAAGCGCTACGGAGTGAGTAGTTCGACTGTGAGGCGCATCCTTCAGGGGGCTTTGTCGGAGTCAGAATACGAATTTTTGGTACAGCAAAAACAAAAGCGTTCGTCCGATCGCACCAGCAGCGTTTCTGAACCAACAGAGGCGACTGCTGAATCGTCGGCTGCCAGCTCCATCGCCCCTGTAGATACTCCCCTGTCTGAGTCACTCCTCATCGCGCAATCAGCCCCCAATTCGAGGCCGACGATCCGAAAGCGTTATGTATCAGCCGCCCAACCTGTCTCAGAAATCGAAATTTCAGGAACTTTAGAGTCGGATTTGGACGTTTCTGATGTGCCAGATGCCCAAGAAAATATTGCCTCGCGCAGCCACCGTGCTGTTGTGACTGGAGAACTACAGGCAATGCTTGATGGTGAAGATTTTAGCGATTTCGATGAGGATGAGGATGAGGATGATTTAGATGACGACTTCGACGAAGATTTAGAGGATGAAGATTCTCTGTTTGAAGGGAGTGTGCTGGGTTCGATGTCGGGGGAGTCGATGGAGCTGCGGGCGGAGGGGCCGATTCAAGTTTTGCCTTTAAGCCAAGCGTCTCTGCCCAAAATTTGCTATTTAGTAGTCGATCGGGCGGCAGAATTAATTACTAGACCTTTGAAAGCATTTGGGGAACTCGGTCAAATTCCGGCGGCGGAAATTCGCGAGAAAACCCTACCAGTTTTTGACAATCACCGAGTGGCCCGCCGATTTGCTACTCGCAATCAAAGAGTTTTCAAGATTCCAGATGGCAGGCTGCTGCAAAAAGCCGCACCTTACTTGCTAGCCAAAGGAATTACTCGGCTGCTGATTGACGGTCAGGTTTATTCCATCTAAGGTTTGAAAAATTAACTTAATATTCTACGGTGTCCGAGTCTTCGGGATTTGCTGGAAATTTCGGACGCGAGTCTTGGGAATCTGAAAAATTCCACAGCGGTTGTAGCAGTGCACCGCCGAGCAGTCCCGCACTAATGCTGATTGCCAATACTAATCCTACTGGAATTTGTATGGATTTAAACAAGATAAAGCTTAAGGCGACTGGGGCGGCGTTCTGCACTGAGATTATGGCGATCGCGCTAACTAAAATTGCTACTAAAAAACTAATTGTGAGCAGAGGAATTATTTTCATAAAAGGCTTGAAAAGCTAAAAATTTAACTAATAAACTCGTTTTATAATTTGAATATGTGTCCACAAAATTAACTACCCATTATTTAATAATATACAACAAGATTCGGGAATAAGTCAAGTAAGTGCGGGGGAAGTTATAGCCTTTCTCAAAAAGATCAGGTACGATTCCGGGATATGGCATAGGGCATAGGGCATGAGGCTCTCCTCACTTTTTTTAGAACCGCTATATGGTGTGGGGTGGGCCGGACAACCCGCCGGGAACAGGCAAGATGCCTGTTCCACAATCACATGAATTTTGTGTATTTATTACTTGTGGCGTGGGCTTTGAGCATCGCCCGAAACAGGCAAGATGCCTGTTCCACAAATTAAAATTATGGGATTAGAAAATAAATCAACGGCATCCCAGAGAATCGCGAGTAGAAATCCCAGTTTGAGAATTAATCCCGCTGGCTTTAGTGCACAATTCTTTAACTTGTGCGCCGTCCATAATTGCATCAGTAAAATCAGCGCCTGTGATATTAACTCCGTCAAAAGTAGAACGCAGCAAAATTGTTTCGACTAAAATTGCATCGCTTAAATCAGCCTTAGTAAATTTAATTTGATCTATCATGGCATTAGTTAAATTTGCTCCGTGCAAATTCGCCTCAGTCATCACCGAAGCGCTCATAATTGCTCCCCGCAAATCGGCATTAGAAAAATTAGTTAAGTCCATATTAGCGTTAGAAAACTCGGCGGCGCGCAGCATTTGACCGGAAAAATCGCGTCTTGTCAGTTCCGCGTTGCTAAAGGACAGCGGCGGTGGGTAATATTTAGATTGAGCTTGGGCTGCGCGCGGCAGGATGAAGATAGTTAGCGCTAAGAGGAATGCTGCTAGTTGCCGGAGTTTCATATGTCTGATATTCTCGTAAGGTGGGTATTTTGTAGTGTATCCCGAACTTTGGTCGATCGCCTAAACAGTTACAATCTCAATTAATAGTGATGGAGATGAAAAACAAGATATGCTAAGTTTTTTCTTAACTTGGATAGTAGCCGCAATTTCGCTGGTGATTACCGCTAACATTGTACCAGGTATTGTGGTGGTTAGCTTTCCGGCGGCGATGGTGGCTGCTGTGGTTATCGGATTGGTGAATGCGGTTGTCAGACCAATTATTACATTGCTGACCCTGCCTTTGACTGTTATTACTTTAGGTTTGTTTTTGTTTGTTGTGAACGCAATTTCCCTGTCCCTGGCTTCGTGGTTGGCGGGTGCGTTCAGTATCGGCTTTGCGGTTAACGGTTTTTGGCCTGCTTTGTTCGGTTCGATTGTGTTGTCGTTCGTTTCTGGGCTGATTGGTCGTTTTGTGAATACGGGTACTTTGGATTAGTAAGATATTATCCTAGATAGTCGATCGGGCAAACTGCAACTGCTACTGTAACAGAGCCTAGTTTTTTGTCCGAGCGAAATATTTTTTTCGGAACTAAGAGGGGATGCGAACCGCAGATAAA
The DNA here is from genome assembly GCF_036706065.1 of Microcoleus sp. A2-C3. NCBI lineage: Bacteria > Bacillati > Cyanobacteriota > Cyanophyceae > Oscillatoriales > Microcoleaceae > Microcoleus > Microcoleus sp. A2-C3. Next base: position 13,994 of record NZ_JAUBVX010000025.1, read on the forward strand.
CGCAGATAAACGCAGATGATTGATGGATATCTGCGTTTCTTGGTGTTGATGGGCGGTTGAAATTTGGGCGATCGCGCAAAGTGCAGCCGCTTCTGCTACGCTGGGCGTGCCGACTGCTTTTGCTACCAGATTTGAAGGATTCGGGACTTCTACGGAACTCAAAATGTCAGCAGCAAAGGTTTTTAATGGCCAATTTCGCGATCGACAAAGTTCCAGCAAGCCAAGTTCACCTGCTTTAGTGTCTATTGAAGCAATTCCTGCGATCGCACCTTCAGCTAAATGATAACTGCGACAAACATTTTGAATCGCAGCTTCGATTAATTCTCGCGAAGTTCCAGCCTTGCAACCTATCCCTACCCACAACACTCTCGGATGCCATTGAACCTTTGGCAAAGCAGATTCCGGCGCAAATCTTCTCTGGGTAAAACTAATCCAAATTCGCCCTTTGATAGGTGACAAATTTTCGCTTTCCCAACACAAAGAATATTTTTCAGGTAAACTGTTTTGCCACAAAGTAGAACCAACTTCTTGAATTACTTCTACAGTTTCCCCTCTCTTCATAGCTGCCGCCACTCCCATCCAGTCCCCTGTCCCCCGATTCCAACCGCTGGGAATATCTAGCATATCTAAAGTAAATTTATCGCTCATGATTCAGTTATGTATTCGGTAGTTTCACCGAGGCCGCAATCTTTAATTGTTTTTTAAGATCATTAATTAAAAAAGTTTGTATAATACTTTTAGCACAAACTGCAAACAAAAAACATTTAATATGGTAGAACTGAACCAGTTACTATTAGAGTTTGAAAGCAACCTCACATGGGAAGCAGTGACGAAAGAATGGAAAGAACGTCGCGACAGTTGGATGAGTGAAGTGCAAGCAGCAGTAGAACCCTCACAGCTAGCAGAATATCTAATTGAATTGGAATCAGACATCCAGCGGGAAGCAGTGCAAAATTACTGGAAACTTTGCCGGGAAAGTTGGGTAGAAGACTGTCATGTAGCATCGACTCTGGAAGAAGTATCAAGTTTATTGCTGGAACTAGAAAGCAATACAACTTGGGAAGTATTGTCCGATGAATGGCAGGAAATTCGGGAGAATTGGGTACAGCAAGTGTACGAGTTTAACGACGAGTAATAATTCAATCAATTAAAATCTATTTGCAGGGTTAATGATGTCCCTCCTGTGCGGTTGATTGTCTCGCTTCCCTCAATTACTTTAAATCCCGATCGCTGGTAGAGATTCAGGGCCGAATTTGAGCTTCTAACACTCAGCGATACCGATCGATAAGATGCTTTGGCTGCTGACAACAGACGATCCAACAACTGCGTTCCTATACCCTGATTTGTATATTCTGGAAGAACCGCGATCGCCAATTCCGGGATATCGTCTACCCAGCCAAATCCCTTGTCATCCCCTGTAAATAAACGCAGCCAGGCCGCTCCTACGGGCTGGCTGCTGTTTAATTCAATTCCTACGAATCCCGTATCGTCTGCACGTCCCCAATCCTTGACATATCTCGCAATTAAAGGATGATTCACAACAGCTTGCACCGTTGATTCACCTTCTTCTGCCATGTGCGCCGCGACGTACAGCATTTGCCACAAAAAAGGTTCGTCTTCCTGCATTAGCGGCCGAATAGAATAGTCCAAGATTTTGTCCATAAGTAGAAGGAAGTTCGGCAACGGATTCTGTAACGGATGTAACGGATGTATGGAAGAATAAAGAAGGAAAAAAGACGCGAACTACTAATGACTAATGACTAATGACCAATGACTAATGACTAATGACCAATGACTAATGACTAATCCTTAACTAAAACCCCATTCAGAAAAATATCCGCTAATCCTTCGGCTATTTCCTGCATTTCTTGCGGAGAAGCATTCGGTTCCCCAATCGTATTTTGACTAAAACCGGCTACTGCAAACATTCCCAAAAATACCTGAGCGACAATCTTCGGATTCATCTTTCGATAAACTCCTTTTTCCATCGCCGTCTCAAAAAAAGCCTCAGCCACAACGCTCATTTTTCCGATGACTTCCAACTGAATGCGATCGCGCAAATCCGGGTGAAACTGCGCCTCCAAAAAACACACCCGCATCATATCGCTATTCTCGCGGATATTTAGCATCCGTCGGCGCATCACCTGAGCCACTGCTTTGTAATTGCCCATCTCGCTCAATTCGGTCAGCAAATCTGTCAATATTTCCACCCATCCTTCCGTCGCTACCTGAATCAAAATCGCTTTTTTATTATCAAAATGCCGAAATAGCGTACCCTCCGCCACCCCTGCTGCCGCTGCTAAATCGCGAGTTGTCGTACCGTCGTATCCGCTGCGGGCAAACAACCGCACAGCCGCTTGTAAAATCCGCTTTTTGGTTTCTGTTTCTGAAGGAGGAGACTGATTAAAAATTCGCATGGCTTTGCAATCGGTAATTGGCGACTTAAGTAGAAGGAAGAAGGAAGAAGGCAGAAGGCAGAAGGCAGAAGGAAGAAGGCAGAAGGCAGAAGGAAGAAGGCAGAAGGAAGAAGGAAAAAGGCAGAAGGAAAAAGGAAGAAGACATACATAGCCAGCTTTTTAGCGAGCCGTATTTTACGTTTACTTAGGTGGATTCACTTGGAACTGCGGGTTTGGGACGGGCGGGTGAAATAATGTTACGCTTTAAGTTGTGCGCGACTTTAATCCCAAACTCAAAACTCCTTGCCGGGCCCAGACCCTTTTTGAGATTTGCTGTATCAGCCTAACATCTGCGGCGCAACAGATCGCTTATGCCTCCAAAAATCTTTATCCTTAGAAAAGAGTCTCTGGCATTGAGCGCAAACATTTTTTTGTTTGACAATCCAAAATCTAAAATCTAAAATCTAAAATCGAATGACCCCGCAGTTCCAAAAACCACGCGCGACGAAGCTATCCCCTAGGGAATCGCCCCGCAAAACTCGATTTATCGCCTCCCTGCTGGCTGCTGTACTGGTGTGGTGGGGACTTTCCCCCCAAATCGCCCTCGCCCGCGAGAACCCCGCTAACGGCTCCCAAACAGTGTCTGTGCAACCGTCGCTCGATCGCGTAATCAAGCAAGTCACGGAATTTAAGCTCGACAATGGCATGACATTCGTCGTGCTCGAAAGGCCCAGATCTCCGGTAGCATCGTTTCTAATTTACGCTGATGTGGGAGGGGCAAACGAACCCGACGGCCAAACCGGAGTCGCCCACTATCTCGAACATTTAGCCTTTAAAGGTACGCCAAAAATCGGCACTACCGACTACAAAGCCGAAAAGCCGCTGCTAGAAAAACAAGACCAACTCTTCGAGCAAATGCAAGCAGCGAAGGCGATCGGCAAAACTGAAGAAATCGCCAAATTCAAAGCAGAATTTGACAAGGTTGAAGCCGAAGCTGGGCAATTTGTCAAGCGCAATGAACTCGGCAAAATAGTCGAACAAGCAGGCGGAGTCGGATTAAATGCCGCCACTTCTATCGACTCGACCATGTATTTTTATAGTCTCCCAGCTAACAAATTAGAATTGTGGATGTCGCTGGAATCGGAGCGATTTCTAGAACCAGTTTTTCGGGAATTTTATAAGGAAAAACAGGTAATTCTAGAAGAACGGAGGCTGCGAACTGAAAATTCGGCGATCGGGCAAATGGTCGAAGTTTTTGCCGCCAAAGCTTTTTCTGTTCATCCTTACCGTCGCCCGGTAATTGGCTACACTGAAGACATTAAAAACCTCACCCGCAGCCAGGTGCAGAATTTTTTCGATAGTCACTACATCCCTAGTAAACTGACTGTGGCGGTGGTAGGAGACGTGAAAGCTGCGGAGGTGAAGCGTCTCGCTCAAATTTATTTCGGGCGCTACAAGGCGAAACCAGCGCCTCCTGAATTGCAAATTGTGGAGCCTCCCCAAACGCAAACTAAGGAAGTGACGCTGAAGTTAAAAACTCAACCTTGGTATTTGGAAGGATACCACAGACCAGCGATGAATCATCCCGACAATGCGGTTTATGAAATCATTGGTTCTTTGCTCAGCAGTGGCCGCACTTCTCGGCTTTATAAGTCTTTGGTAGAACAACAGCAATTGGCGTTAGCTGCTCAAGGTTTCAGTGGTTATCCGGGGGATAAATACCCGAATTTGATGTTGTTTTATGCTCAAACTGCTCCGGGTAAGACTGTTGATGAGGTGGCGGTGGCTTTGAGCAAGGAAATCGATCGCCTAAAAACGGAGCCGGTGTCTGATGCAGAGTTGGAGCGGGTGAAAACTCAGGCGAGAGCTGGTTTATTGCGATCGCTCAATTCTAATATGGGCATGGCATTTTCGTTGCTGGATTATCAAGTTAAAACTGGTTCGTGGAAAAATTTGTTTAAGGAGTTGGATGCGATCGCGGCTGTTTCTCCTGCTGACATTCAACGTGTCTCTCAGGCTACTTTCCGCCCGGAAAACCGCACGATTGGTAAGCTTTTGTCGCTCTAAGAAGAAGGAAGAGGGAAGAAGGAAGAAGGAAGAAGGAAGAGGGCATTGGTGTCAATTTAAGCTGAAACCTAGTGCCGATATTCTGTCTAGCGATTAGGTCTAGATCCCCCCTAGCCCCCCTTAAGAAGGGGGGGACAGGAGTATTCTCAAAGTCCCCCTTGCTTTCGGGGGATTTAGGGGGATCGGGCCTCGGATAAAAGCTAGATTTACTGGTTCCTAGGCTCTGCCTGGGAACGCAGATCCAGAGGCTCTGCCTCGAATTGTCAACATAGGAAACATTGGAAAAAGAATGAAAAGGACTAAATTGAGACTGAAGAAAGTAAAGTTATTTTTGCTCTCGCTTTGCTTTTTTACTGTTTCACTTGGCACGTTTAATTTGTTGCCTTCCTTAGCGGCTGGGCCCAAACACTATGACGAATTAAAATTCCCGGCGCTGGCTGAAATTAAACTGCCTAAATACACTCGCTTTGAGCTGAAAAATGGCATCCGCGTGTATCTGATGGAAGATAGAGAATTGCCGTTAGTTGGGGGGACGGCATTATTTCGCACGGGCGATCGTTTTGAACCTGCTGATAAAATTGGATTGGGAGGTTTGACGGGAGAAGTGATGCGAACTGGTGGCACAAGTCGGCATACGGCTGATGAATTAAATCAGTTGTTAGAACAGCGTGCTGCTTCGGTAGAAACAGGAATTGATGCTACTTCTGGTAACACTAATTTTAGTGCTTTAACTGAAGATTTGGAACCTGTTTTTGACTTGTTTGCAGAAGTGATTCAGAAGCCAGTTTTTGCTAAAGAAAAGTTCGATTTAGCGAGGAATCAAGAGCAAGGTGGTATCGCCCGCCGCAATGATGATCCTAATGATATTACGAGCCGCGAGTTTCAAAAGTTGATTTATGGCGATCGCAGTCCCTACGCGCGCACGGTAGAATACAAGACTATCGCCAATATTTCCCGCGACGATTTGGTGGGTTTCTACCAGAAGTATTTCCACCCCAAGAATATGATTTTGGGTATTTCTGGTGATTTTGATACTGCTAAAATGCGATCGCTCGTGGAGCAAAAATTCGGCAATTGGCTACCGACTCAAAGTGCTGAAATGCCTGCACTACCAACGGTATCGCCCGCAAATCAAGGCGGCATATTTTTGGTGGATCAGCCCCAATTGAGTCAAAGTTACGTGCAGATGGGGCATTTGGGCGGAATGCTCAGCAGTCCAGATTACGGTGCTTTGGACGTGATGAATGGGGTTCTGAATGGTTTTGGCGGGCGTTTGTTTAATAATGTGCGATCGCGCCAAGGCTTAGCGTACACTGTTTATGCGGCTTGGAGTCCGAGATATGACTATCCTGGGACGTTTGTGGCTGGGGGCCAAACGCGATCGGACGCGACAGTACCGTTTATCAAGGCAATTCGCGCTGAGATCGATCGTATCCGCACCGAAGCAATTACCCCAGAAGAATTAGCTTTTGCTAAAGATTCTACCCTCAATTCTTTCATCTTCAAATTTGAAAATCCCAGTCAAACTTTGTCGCGACTAATGCGATACGAATACTACGGTTATCCCGAAGATTTCATTTTTCGTTACCGCCGCAGCATCGAAGCAGCCACAATTGCTGACGTGCAGCGCGTAGCCAAGACTTACTTGAAACCGGAGAATCTGGTGACATTAGTAGTGGGAAATACTGCGGCAATTCAACCGCCGTTATCGAGTTTAGGAACTTCGGTGAAAGTGCAATCTGTTGACATCACAATTCCCTCAGCGACTTGACGATGATTCGTGTGACGCACCAGACTATTGTGTGGTGCGTCACTGTGAGATTGTGGATATAATTTTGGGATTTATGATTGCGAACCCTAGGGCTACTGAATAATATAATGAATATCAACACGCAAGAGCAATTCGAGTTAATTCTAGGTTCTAGTATAGAGAATCAAGAATTTGTCAGATTAACTTTAGGAAAATATAGAGGAGGAGAAGACGGTTTAACTAAAATCATTGTGAGAATCGTACAATTTAAATCAAGCATAAAACTTTCTTTTACCTATAGCTATAAAACTAAGGAAATAGTCAAAAATCACCCAATCGAAGAGGGGATAAATTTGATAAAAACCCTGATTGGGAGTGAATTTATGAGTATTAGATTATTCTCGGTCAAGCAAGATGTTCAACTTGAATATGGCAAAGATCAGAATCCTAAACTTAAATGTATTAAGCCTACTTTTACCAATCCTGTTGATACGACTCCGCAGGAACATGATCACAAGAAAAAACGCTATATTGAATCCGAAAATAATGTATATCTCACAGCATTAGGCATTACCAATAGTCAAGGTAATGTCGTAAAAACGATGGAAGATAAGTTTAGACAGATAAATAAGTTTGTGGAAATTATACATGGCTTACTTGAATCATCAGCATTGGCAGCGAAGAGTCATATCTCTGTAGTTGACATGGGTTCAGGCAAGGGATACTTGACCTTCGCAATATATGATTTTTTGAACAATATTTTAGATAAAGAAGCATCAGTTGTCGGTATAGAAAGCAGAATACATTTAGTAGATTTTTGTAACTCTGTTGCCCAATCAGTTGACTTTAAAGATTTACATTTTAAACAAGGAAATATCAGTAACTATAGCGCAGAAAAATCAGACATAACCATCGCGCTTCATGCGTGCGATACTGCAACAGATGATGCGATTTATAAAGGGATACAGTCTGATTCTTCTTTGATTATTTTAGCACCATGCTGCCACAAGCAAGTTAGGAAACAAATTCATCCGAATCTGGTTTTGAAGGATTTGCTGAAGTCTGGCATTTTGCTAGAGAGGCAATCGGAAATAGTAACTGATGGATTAAGAGCACTTCTACTGGAATTGTCTGGCTACAAGACCAAGGTTTTTGAGTTTATAGCTGCTGAACATACGAGTAAGAATATAATGATTGTGGGAATCAAAAGCAATCAGAGTATCAACAAGGAGCAGATTATTGGACAAATCAAGGACATCAAAAAACTTTATGGCATCAACTTTCACTATTTAGAAACTTTACTATTTCCTGAACTATTGCTTTCCCCCGATCTAGCTAAGGAATTAAATTGAATAACATCAGCGATGCTATAATAAACGACTGAGTGAATATGAATTTGTTGATATTTTATTGATGTCAAATGTTATACCGATTTGTTTTTTGTATCGCCCATCATTTGTTGAGTTGATTTGAATCATTTATTAAGCTGTCGCCCATTTAAATTACATATTCGGTACGGCGTCGGAGCAACGTACCACAAGAGTTTGATTGATTTTTCACACACAATTTAAATTTAGAACAGCTTACTAGCTTAACTGTAAGGATTTAGATAAAAAATATTTCATTAAACTCAGCTATCAGTCAATACGGTTCACTTAACACTATTTATGCCCCGGAGATCCCCCTAAATCCCCCGAAAGCAACGGGGACTTTGAGAGCTTTCTTGTCCCACCCCCTACTCCCCTTTTTAATGGGTGTGCCAAGGAGATCTGTCTTAAGTGAACCGTATTGAGCTATCAGTTCGATAATCGGAAATTCTGGGAAGATTCGGCTATTTAAACAATTATAGCGGTTATCAAAAAAGTGAGGAGAGCCTCATGCCCTATGCGCTATGCGCTATGCCCTATGCCCTATGCCCTATGCCGTTCGCGTACCTCATTTTTTTGAGAAAAGCTATACCATATCCTAGGGATGAATCTGGCTCAAAATCACCCGCAATCTGTCATAATCATCCTTCAACAAAACACTTAAATTCCTCCCGGCTTCTACCAACCAAGCTCGATCGCGCATCCGCAACTGATAAATCTCTCGAATCGTCGCCGCCGCCAGTGCATCCACAGGCGCATTAGTCACCCCCAGCAGCGTCCTCAAAAAATCCAACTGCACCGTAAAATCAATCACCTCATCCGATTCGCAGCGATAAACAGCCTGGTGAATTTGCGGCGGGCGTGGCGGCAAATACTGATAAATTGTACCCCTCGATTGGCCGTGGCCGTTGAACCTTTCCGGTGGCTTCTCAAACCCCACAATCGCCACTCGAAACTCGGTTTTGAGCATCGCAAAAATCTGCGGTTGTTCTTCCCGCAACTCTTCTAGGGACAAACCCAAGGCGCGGGCTCTGTGCACCGAGTCGATCGGGCTAGTGGTAGCATGATAAACCACGCCATAGATTTGATTTTTTGACTCTTCATCTTCCGCCTTCACCCAACTCCCAAAAGGCGGCATCACCGGAAAACTCAAGTCTTCCGGTTCCAAACATTGAGCCAAAAATTCCGAAGTTGCTGTCTCGATGACTTCAGCAATGCGATCGGGATGTCGCTCTTTTGTTGCAAATTGGGGTAAAGGTAAACGCATAGTTTAGTCAGTTGACAGTTGACAGTTGACAGTTGACAGTTATTATTTTTGAATCTCTCCCAATAATCAGTAACCAATAATTACTGACTACTGATTACTGACTATTGACTACTGACTAATTACTATTTCGCGCGGCCAGCCGTAGCATCCACGAGATCCAACTGCGAAAGGCGGAACGTGATCAGCTTGTCCCAATTGCCACCTTCAAACAGTACCGCGACTTTCCCGTCGGTAACTCGCTGCACAAGTCCTTGAAAGCCGTAGTAAATCTCGCCCTTATCTTTAACTCGAACTGCCGAACCTGGAAAAATCATAATTGTTTCAAAGTTAAGTTTGACTGTTTATAGTTTACCGTTTCTGGTTTCTAGGACGCACTGCGACTCTGAGAAACCGGGTTTTTATCAATTCTAGGGCTGCAACCTGTGTTTTTTCCTAAAAAACCCGGTTTCTCGACACCCGTGCGTCCTGGACTAACTTTGTTAAGCTAGGGCTGCTACAGAAACCTTACCAGCAATCCGACCCGCGATCGCCCGCAACTCCCTCGCCGAAGCAGAACCCGGTTGTCCCACCACAATTGGCACACCCGAATCGCCACCTTCCCGCAGCGGAATTTCCAGCGGAATGCGGCCTAACAGCGGCACTCCCAACTCAGCAGCCGTCCTTTCCCCGCCGCCGGAACCGAAAATATCATATTGCTTGTCAGGCATATCCGGCGGCACAAAATAGCTCATGTTTTCCACAATTCCCAATACCGAGACTCCCAACTGCTGGAACATCTTCAATCCCTTGCGTGAGTCCAACAAAGCCACCGTCTGCGGCGTCGTCACAATCACCACACCGGCCATCGGCACCGCTTGGGCCATTGTCAACTGCGCGTCTCCAGTACCCGGAGGCATATCGACAATCAGATAGTCTAAATCGCCCCAATTCACCTGATAGAGGAATTGCCGGATGATCCCGTTCAACATCGGGCCGCGCCAAATCACAGGTTGGTCTTTCTCAATTAAAAATGCCATCGACACCAATTTGACGCCGTAGTTGAAAGCCGGTTCGAGGCTTTCCCCGCTTTTTCCGTCCCTCACCATCACTTTCGCGTCCCCCAAACCCAACATATTTGGGTCGTTGGGCCCATAAATATCGGCATCGAGTAAACCCACCTTAGCGCCAGTTTGCGCCAGTGCTACAGCTACATTTACCGCCACCGTGCTTTTGCCGACGCCGCCTTTGCCGCTGGAAATGGCGATAATATTTTTGACTCCTTCTATGCCTTGGCGATCGACCATTCCCTTCTGCTGCGGCGTCTCCGCTGTCACCTCCACGGTCACTTTTTCGACTCCTGGCAACTGTTTGACCGCTTTTTTGCAATCATCGACAATAAATTCTCGCAGGGGGCAAGCAGGCGTTGTCAGCACTAAGGTAAAACTGACTGTACCGCCGTCAATTTTAATGTTACGAATCATGTTCAATTCCACCAAACTTTTTTGTAGTTCGGGGTCTTGCACTGGTCGCAGGATCTCTAAGACTGAACTAATATCGAGTGTATCGGGCATTGTGTTCTCCACCATAGCTCTGCAATTGGGTTAGCGAATTTTCGATCGCAGGTTTAAGTATATTTTTGTTGCTATTTTTTAATGTATCTTCATTGCGATCATTTGCAGACCTACGGTGGCATAATTACATGGCGACTGGATTTGGGAATCATCGCCCATCTCAGACTTAAATCTGACAACAGAAATTTTATGACAGTTTCTACAACACTTAAAACAGCCACTTCCCCGTTTTTGCCGCCCGCTGATTCTAGAGCTAGAGTCAGCCAATTTATGAAAAGCCTACAAGACGAAATTTGTCAATCCCTCGAACAGCTCGACGGTGGTGGCAAATTTAAAGAGGACTCTTGGGAACGCTCCGAAGGCGGGGGCGGACGTTCTCGCGTCATGCGCGAAGGCAATGTGTTTGAACAAGGCGGAGTTAATTTTTCCCAAGTTTGGGGCGAAAGTTTGCCGGCTTTGATTCTTGCGAAGCACCCAGAAGCGGCCGGTCACGATTTTTACGCCACTGGGACTTCGATGGTGCTGCACCCCCGCAATCCTTATTTGCCTACGGTTCACCTCAATTACCGCTATTTTGAGGCTGGGCCGATTTGGTGGTTTGGCGGCGGTGTGGATTTGACTCCTTATTACCCGTTGGCTGAGGATGCAGCTCATTTTCACAAAACTCTGAAAGCAGCTTGCGACAAACACCACTCGGACTATTATCCGACTTTTAAACTCTGGTGCGACGAATATTTCTATCTCCCACACCGCCAAGAAACTCGCGGCGTGGGCGGCCTGTTTTTTGACTACCAAAGCGCTCAAGGCGCGCTTTACCGCGACCATAACGTCAAAGGCAAAGCCGCTGAGTACAGCAAGAATGCCGGCAACCCGGAACCCCGAAGCTGGGAGTCGCTGTTCGCCTTCGTACAGGACTGCGGCCGCGCATTTTTGCCGGCTTACACCCCAATTGTTGAAAAGCATCGATCGAAAGCATACGGCGATCGCGAGCGCGATTTCCAACTTTATCGCCGCGGCCGTTACGTTGAATTTAACTTAGTGTACGATCGGGGCACGACCTTTGGCTTACAGACCAACGGACGCACCGAATCGATTCTGATGTCCCTGCCGCCTCTGGTACGCTGGGAATATTGCTTCGAGCCAGAACCCAACTCTCCAGAAGCCGAACTCTACTCGAAGTTCTTAAAACCGCAAGATTGGGCGAATTGGATGCCTCAGCAGTCACCGACCTGAGTTAAACTACTGAGAAAGTAACCACCGCGATAAATAGTAATAATTTTGAGGGAAGGGTCAGTGATTCATATTGATCAAAAAACCCACACGCTTCAAGACGGTACAACAGTTATCGTCTTAGCACCGACAGGACGGTTGGACATCACGACAGCTTGGCAATTCCGCCTCAAGTTGCAAGAGTGTATTTCCAAACTCAGCCGTCATGTCGTCGTGAATCTTGGTCAGGTAAACTTTATCGATAGTTCTGGCCTGACCTCGTTGGTAGCCGGTATGCGCGATGCGGATAAAGTTAAGGGCAGTTTCCGCATTTGCAATGTTCATCCAGAAGCCAAACTGGTGTTTGAAGTCACCATGATGGATTCTGTGTTTGAAATCTTTGACACGGAAGAAGAAGCTCTAGAGGGGGTGCCACGCGCAAGTTAAGAAGACCGGGCGGTTGAAACCGCGTCTAGACAAACAAAACCTGCCTCCGCAGGTTGAAGAAAACCGGGCGATTGAAATCGCGTCTAGACAAACAAAACCTGCCTCCGCAGGTTGAAGACCGGGCGGTGAAAATTACGTCATCGAAAAATTGGGCGGAGCGTAGCGGAGGGTTGAAACCTCCCCCCTTTTAGGGGGACTTTTAGTCTCTAATTAAAAGTCTACCGCAGGGCTTGCGGGAGGCAATAGCCAAAGCCTGTGGAGCGAGCATAAGACCGGAAAACCCTTCGGGAGGTGGAGGCAGTTGCAATGAAACAGGAACCCAAATAGCGATGTTTGGGAATCGCCGCACTTTTAGGGCGGTGAGAATGTCAACTTCTTCTTTAGTCCGCGGAGGCGGACTTTGTTTTTGTAGGCGCGGTTTCAACCGTACGTCCGATCTTTGTTTGTTTAGAGGCGGTTTCAACCGCCGTCCGATCTGATCCCAAGCGTATTAGCCAATATTTCAGAAGCAAAATCCTGACGCTTCACAAATCTAAAAGGGCCCATTAAAGCTCCCCAGATAGCCTTGCCTGTCGTGGGGCTTATTCCTTTGTCATAGCTGAGAAATTCCTCCTCTGCGGCTTCAAACCCCAAGTCTACTTGGTAACTTTGCCCGCCGTAGGTAAATCCACAACGAGTTCCCTCCGGCAGAGATGCCCGAAAACGATAGCGATTTGAGCCTAAATTTTGCACCGCAATGGAAAGAGTGCAACCGGGGAGAAGTTCGATTTGCTCGCCCTTGAGTTTTGCCAGTAAGTCGGGGTTGCGACCGGCTCCTTTGACGGTTTCGATATCCTTAAACATATAATACTGAGCTTCTATAAGTCCCGGTGCTGTCTTCACGTACCTCAGTTGCACGATTCGCGGGCGGTAGGGCTTGTCTAATTCCAGAATGTTGGCTTGTTCGGCAAACAGGGCAATGCTGGGTTCGGAAAATAGAGGCACGGGCAATGGTCTTTGCCAGAAACGCAGGTGAACGTACCAAGCCGGGTCTGCTAGGGCTTGTTCCCGGTTGTCAAATTCACCGGCCATGTACTGGGCTAACGTTCTTAGTTCAGGAGAAATTGTCATTTTTGTGGGATTTTTGAGGATTTGGGCTTGACATTAAAAATTTATTGTGATATGGCTGGCGAGAGATGGGCTGGACAAGTCAAAAGATTAGATTTCTGAGCGATCCCAGCTAAGCTATGATTGTAAAGATACTTGGCTTTTGTCCTCGTAGTGCGACCTATTAATTGTTGCTGCCGATCGCCCGCAAAATCTTTTTCATAAAATTTTGTCTGTCTTCCCGGCTGCTGCACTTTGAAAAAAACTGGCAAATTTTGTCAGCGCGATCGCCAATCGACTCCCCCGACTTTACTCATGCCGCGCTCGCCCATAGGCTGCGGCAAAATTATTTATCTATAAAACTCAGGTGAACAATAACCGTACTGTTTCAGATACTAAGCGAAGTTTCTATACGATTCACACTCGACCAATTAACTCAATTTACCGTCGAGTGGTGGAAGAGTTGATGGTAGAAATGCACTTGCTTTTGGCGAATGTCGATTTTCAATACGACCCGATTTATGCTTTGGGTGTGGTGACAGCTTTCGATCGATTCATGCTCGGTTACGCCCCAGAAGCAGATAGACTTTCGATTTTTAACGCTTTGTGCAAGTCCCTAGAAGACGATCCCGATCGCTACAAGCAAGACGCTCACAGATTGGAAAGCTTGGCCGAGCGACTTTCCGGGTCTGAGTTGCTGTCGTGGCTCGATCGCTCAACCAGCTTTGAGGATACAGGAGATTTGCAAGCGTCTTTAGGGGCGATCGCCAGCAACGCTCAATTTAAGTACAGTCGCTTATTTGCGATCGGCTTGTTTTCGCTGTTAGAAAAAGCTGACCCCGAAATGGTAAAAGACCAAGAAACGCGAAATGGCGCGATCGCCAAAATCAGTGCGGCCTTGCACCTCCCTGAAGACAAAGTTAGCAAAGATTTAGATTTGTACCGGAGCAATTTGGAAAAAATGGCCCAAGCGCGAATCGTGCTTCAAGATGTCATCCAAGCGGAACGGAAAAAACGTGAAAAGCGAGAAATAAAAGTTACTGCCGCCCCCTCAGCAGACTCTTCTGAGAGCAATAATTAATCGTTTGAAGTCATTGGTCATTGGTCATTAGTCAGTGGTCATTAGTGGTCATTAGTCGTCAGTCGTCAGTCATCAGTCAGAGGGAAGAGAGAAGAAGGAAAAGGGAATTGTTTGTTTTAGGTAACAAACCAAGAAAACTCTTAAAAATTTTTTTCTTTAATTATGACGAAGGCATTCTGATGAATCCCTTCTGCTTTCTGGCTTCTGCGGATCAATGAATGTTTGTGGCTCACAAATTAAAAATCCCGCTTTCTGAATAGAGCGGGATCGACTTAACCAAAATAGAGCTGTTGGAGGTGGTACTACGGCTGGAGTTCAAAGTTAACAGCGTTAGCTTGCAGCCAATTGCTGAGATTAGACAGAACTTCGCTTCCAGAAGACTTGCCCAAAGCTGTGGGGTGGACGGGATCTGGTCTGTCCAAGTTGCGGTCGATCGCTGCATTGACTTCTTTGGAAATCAAATCGTGAAGTTGTTCTTTAGCCCTAGCCCTTTGAAAGTGAGCTCCCTCTTCCGTCGTAGCGTACAGAGGCGGCAGCCTATTTAAAGCATAAGCTGCAATATCTCCTACATCCAAATTCAGCTCGCTCGTCGCTTCAATTTCTGCCACCCTAGCGATCGCATCGCTGAGCACCAACTCTTCCATCACATTGATGAACTGTTTGCGTGGCAAAACCACAACTTCCCCAGTCAACAAAGCTCCCATCAGGCGATCGAGAGCCATGTACTCTTCGATCGACAATTCAGAAGCCGTATTGCAGATCCGTCCCACTTCAGCTTCCATAGCCGGCGTTAAATAGCCGTCTTGCAAAGCCTGTTCAACAATTTTTTCAATACTCATATATGCTTCCCGCTCAACGGCATCATTAATACAGTTTTGTTTTTTAAAGACGCAATTGCTGGCGTCTTCAGATTCGAGTTTCGATGGTGGAGTTGAGAATTTTCATACAAATCCTAACTCAATACCGATCGCCTAGAACACTTATCTGTGTACCCCAGCCACAAACTTACCCCATAATTGACCGTTAAATTCGTCAAAATCGGTAAAAAGTCCTACTCAATTCCCTGAAGCCGCCAAGGTACCGGATCGATCGACTGCCCGTGCACATAAAGTCCCCAGTGCAGGTGAGGGCCTGTCGCAGCCCCCGTTGACCCCAGAGCACCAATTACTTGACCCGCTTTTACGAAATCACCTTCCTTGACATCAATCCGGCTGAGGTGCATCAAAATACTTGCTACCCCTTGACCGTGGTCGATACCAACCACATTACCGTGGATTTTGAACCCTTGGGATTCCCGTCCCACGAGAGAAACCCTACCAGCGGCCGGTGCGACTACAGGGGAACCGTAAGCGCCGCCGTAATCCACGCCACGGTGGTAGTAGTCTTTAGCAAATACTCCATTATAGTATCGCTGCACGCCGTAAATAGTGGTAACTTCGCCAGAGTTAGGGCGCAATAATTTGCCATCCCAAAATTTTTCGGGTGTCACCAGTGCTTTAAAGGCGTCCACGGGATCGAATTCGGCATCTGTACCTTCTTCGTCTTTACCGGGTGGCAGCCAGATGGATTGAGTGGGAAAATCTCGATCGCGCACTTGCACGTTCAACTTCTGCACTTGTCCGTCACCGGAGACTTGCAGAAGGCGGGCACCGGGTTTCTCTACCGGCGTCGTCGGTAGCAGGGCCCGAAAGCGGCCGTTGCCGATCGGAAACGCGGGGTAGTTTTTCTGCTGTAAAGAAACTGTTGGAGTTTCCCCGCCGTTACCGTCAACCTGAATGATTACTGACAGCGTATCTCCCAGTTCGGGATTTTGTGGTGTCACGACTACCTGCAAAGCTTGCACCGGCAGGGCCAAACTCAGAAAGCCGGCCACCATAGGCGCGATCGAACTTATCGTTAGCTTATTTGCTTTCAACTGTCGCCACCGGGAAATAGCACCCACAGATATGTTCGCACTTTGCCCGCAGTTGCCTCGATTCACAGTCATGAGCATAGTTAGGCTTCCTTAACCTTTGTCAAGCTAATGTTACACAAAGCTGGCAAATTTAGCACTTTTTTTGTGATCCGATAGCCTCAGATGTAGGGTGCGTCGGGATCGCCAATATTCGCATCAAATCGACAATCTCACCCCGACGCACCACACAATTAGCCTGCTTGTGTCTTTGGAAGGCTCATTTTTTCAACTATATTTTTCCGCAGATAAACCGTCAGAGGTTTTTCGATCAAAGAGTAGAATATGCAGCCGACAACTACGGCAAACAATGCCACCAGAGCCGGAGCAAAGAAACCGTCGAAATATTTTCCTAAATTCGCCTTTTGCACAATTTTTGTACTTGCTGATATCACTGGGCTGTGGAGCAGAAATATTGAATATGAGGCATCGCCTAGGAAGATGAAAAGAGCAGGAATTCTCGGAGAATCCTTAAGGTCGATCGAACTTGCAGCAACGATCAACAGAGCGGCCAGCACTGCAAAAGTTTGGATCCGATCGAACTCAATGTTACCCCAAGCTACCAGTATTGCTAATATAAGATATCCTAAATTGGCTATCCCAAATAATAACCATCTGTAATTGGTAATTTTATTGTTATATTTAATCACTATATAAGCAGCCAATCCACCCAAAACAAATTCTAGATTCATATTACCAAATACTAGATTTAGTAAGAAAAAAGTATCGGAAAATTGTATGACTTTAGAAAAATGTAGAAGTGTAATCAATAGCCAAGCCAAAAGTATAGGCACTGACTGTTTAGGCTTGAACCAGATAGCTATGCTGAACAATACGTAAAAATACATTTCGTAAACTAAAGTCCAACCTACATCCAGAATCGGCTTGTCATTTTGAGGAATCAAGAGCAGCGACAGAATTATCTTTCCAAAATTTAAATCTTGAGCATTAGCAAAACCGGGAATAACTAGAAAGAAACACAAAACTATCAGAGTAATTATCCAGTAGATCGGGTAAATTCGGACGCAGCGCTTGACTAAAAATGATTTTAACTGGTCTTTTTTCCCGATCGCCGATCGATGAACATACACCATGATAAAACCGCTCAATACAAAAAAGTAATCAACACCACTCCAGCCAGCCTGAAATAGATTAAAAAAAGTAACTTGATTTAATCTCTCCGTGCTCATCTGGTTGACATGAAACATTACCACCAATAACGCCCCAATCCCTCGATAAACTTGCAAGAGATTGAGCTTTTTGTGAGGAGTAGAACTCTTTGTCATGAAAAAATACCTTGTTCAACAGTGGCAGTTGGGCTTGCTACTCAACTATAATCAACGCCCCCAACATAGTCAACACATTAAACACTATAATATAACTTTACACTTTTTTCATAAAGTTGTGCAAGAAGACTTCCGACTGATCGTTGACTTAGTTATAGTTCTCGCTGCTGCCGCAGCAGGAGGACTCTTTGCATCGCTGTTGCGACAGCCGGTAATTCTCGGATACCTCCTGGGAGGGATCGTAATTGGGCCGGCTGGTTTGGGGCTGATTAAAGAATTAATTCAGGTAGACACCCTCGCTGAATTCGGTGTTGCCTTTCTGTTGTTTGCTTTGGGAGTAGAGTTTTCCTTTGCCGAATTAAATCGAGTTAAAGCAATTAGTCTGGGCGGGGGGGGCTTGCAAATTGTGCTGACGATCGCCTTTACTACTGCAATTTCCTTGGCTGTAGGCTGGGTAGAATCCCCCGCCCAAGGCGTGTTTTTAGGGTCGATTCTGTCGCTTTCCTCGACAGCAGTTGTACTCAAATGCTTGATGGAACGCAATGAAGGCGGTACTTCCCACGGGCAAGTCATGCTGGGAATCTTGGTAGTTCAAGATTTGGCTTTGGGGCTAATGCTGGCAGTTTTGCCGGCCCTCAATCAGCCCGCAGAGGCGATCGGCATGACGGTAGTCTGGGCTCTGGTGCGGATCAGCTTATTTGCTGCTGGTGCAGTAGTGGCGGGCATTTGGATCGTACCGCAATTGCTGCGCTACCTCGCGAGAACGGAAAGCCGGGAACTGTTTTTGCTGGGAGTTGTGGTTTTGGCTTTAGGGATTGCGCTGCTGACAGAATATCTGGGTTTCTCGATCGAGATGGGCGCCTTTGTGGCGGGTTTAATGATTTCGGAGGTGGAATATGCCGACCAAACTCTAACTTACGTTGAGCCTTTGCGAGATATTTTTGCATCCTTATTTTTTGTCACCATCGGAATGTTAATCGACCCGATGTTTCTCTGGAGCCATCTAGAATTAATTCTCGGACTGGTATTTCTAGTATTTGTCGGCAAATTCTTGATAATCACGCCGCTCGTTCGACTATTTGGTTATCCGCTAAAAACAGCATTGATCGTAGGTTTGGGCTTAGCTCAAATCGGAGAATTCTCCTTTGTACTCGCTAGTTCCGGTCAAATGATGGGACTGGTTTCGCGAGAAGTTTATCTATTAATTTTAGGAACGACAGCAGTCACCTTGGTGCTGACTCCGTTTGTATTGAGAAGCGTGCCGCAATTATTGAATTGGGCGGAAAATTTCGGGCCTTTGCAGCGATATTTTGACGAAACATCTCAACCTGTGGAAATCGCGGAAAATTTGCCGGAACAAAATCATGTTGTGATTTGCGGCTACGGGCGAGTTGGCAGAAATTTAGTCAAAATGCTGCAGGGCCGCAACTGTTCAATTGTGGTGATCGATGAGTCAGAAAGGAGAATTCAAGATTGCAGAGTGCTAGGAATTCCCTACATTTACGGGAATGCTGCTAGCTTGCACGTCTTGGAATCTGCCGGGATCGAACGGGCCGCTTCAATGGCGATCGCCCTTCCCGATCCCATGAGCACTCGCTTGTGTCTGAAGCGGGCTTTAGAATTAGTTCCAGATTTGGATATTGTCGTGCAGGCCAACAAAGATAAAGATATCGAACTGCTTTACCAACTGGGGGCGTGGGAAGTTGTGCAGCCGGAGTTTGAGGCTAGTTTAGAACTGTCTGCCCACTTGCTGGCTGGCATGGGCGTCTCAACAATGGCAATTGGACGGGAAGTGCAGCAAATTCGCAGCAGCCGTTATCTGGAATTGCGGCCAGCGCGCGAACCTTTGGCGATTTCGCGGGATTTGAAGGTGGCCGTTCAAGATATGAACAGCGAGTGGTACAACTTGCCGCAGGGTTCTCCTATCGCCAGCATGACTCTGGAAGAAACTAACTTGCGGCAGTTGACAGGGGTCAGCGTAATGGCGATCGTCCGCCAAGATGGCGAGGAAATTGATTATCCCAACGGCAAGACAGCTTTGCAGTCTGGCGATCGAGTTTTGGTAGTGGGAGAACCGGAAGAAATCATCAGCTTTGAGTTGCTGGCGAAGGGCGAAGTTGCAGTGCCGCAGGGCGGTAGTTCTTGCCAGTGGCTGAGGCTGCCAGCCAACAGCCTTTGGGCGGGCAAAAAACTGTCAGAGGTAGATTTGCTGATCCAGTACGGGGTGCAGGTGCGGGCAATCCGCCGGGAGGGGAAATTTACTCGCTGGCCGGACGCAACTACCAGTTTGCAAGAGGGCGATCGTTTGTTGCTGTGTGGGGGCTTCTACGAGCTCGGTTTGATGCAGCGGACTGCCTCACCGCCAGTTCGGCAACCAGCCTTAAAGCTGCCTTTTCTCACCGCCCAAGTCAGCGAAAAGCTGTTTAGCGATTAGTCAGTTGGCAGTTGGCAGTTGGCAGTTGGCAGTTGGCAGTTGTCAGTTGACAGTTGACAGTTGACATTAGTCAGAAGGAAGAAGGAAGACGGAAGACGGAAGACGGAAGACGGAAGACGGAAGAAGAAAGAAGGAAGACGGAAGACGGAAGAAGAAAGAAGGAAGACGGAAGACGGAATATTTTCCCCCTCTCCCCATCTCCCCCTCTCCCCATCTCCCCATCTCCCCATCTCCCCCTCTCCCCATCTCCCCCTCTCCCCCTCTCCCCCTCTTCCCATCTCCTCACTTGTTGGGTTTAATATAGGCAATTGCCGATCGCGAAATCATAATTTGTGTTTCTGAGGGATCTAGGAGGCAAAGACAGCTATTGTCCTGCCAAAAAATTCTGCCGGCTAGCAAGTCGCCGGTCATGAGTTTGATCTCTACCTGTTCTTTTTCTTTGATGTAGCTTTGTATTAAGCGAATGCTGGGCAATCCGGTCTCAAATTCAGACATACTGGGAAATGGGTAATTTGGTCATTGGTCATTGGTCATTAGTCATTAGTCATTAGTCGTAGGGTGGCCAACTGAGGAGTGAGGATTGAGAACTAATGACATCCGGGCGGGACGCAACTGGCAAATGAGTAATGACTTAATGACTTTATGCAGTGTATCAACTAATCAGTTTTAACCAAAAGAGGTTTGTTTTTATGCCGATCGAGTTTGCGAAGTATCACGGACTGGGCAATGATTTTATTCTGATTGACAACCGCCACTCCTCAGAACCAGTTTTAACACCAGAACAAGCTGTCGAAATGTGCGATCGACATTTCGGGATCGGCGCAGACGGCGTGATCTTTGCCCTACCGGGTCAAAACGGCACTGACTATACGATGCGGATTTTTAATTCCGACGGTTCGGAACCGGAAATGTGCGGCAACGGAATTCGCTGTTTGGCTAAGTTTATCGCCGATTTGGAAGGTGAGAAGGCGAAAACTGACTACCGCATCCACACTCTGGCTGGTGTGATTAGTCCCGAATTGCGATCGGACGGTCAAGTTAAGGTGGATATGGGAGTTCCCCGGCTGCTGGCTGCGGAAATTCCGACAACTTTAGCTGCACCGGATGCGAAAGTGATAGATGTGCCGATCGAAGTTGCTGATAAATCTTGGTCTGTTACCTGCGTCAGCATGGGTAATCCTCACTGTATTACTTTTGTAGACGATGTTTCGGCTGTTGCTTTGGAAACTGTCGGGCCCGGGTTTGAACACCACCCAGCCTTCCCCAAGCGCACCAATACGGAATTTATTCAAGTTATACGATCGAACTACGTAAAAATGCGGGTGTGGGAAAGGGGTGCAGGTGTTACTCTAGCTTGTGGGACTGGTGCTTGTGCTGCTGTGGTGGCTGGGGTGTTGGTCGCCAAGTGCGATCGGACAACTTCAGTTGAACTCCCCGGCGGCGTTTTGGAAATCGAATGGGCAGAAGTTTCTGGGCGGATTTACATGACTGGGCCGGCACAGCGAGTATTTACTGGCTGTCAGTTGACTGACTAGAATCTAAAATCTAAAATCTAAAATTTACTAGGTGAATGTGCATGGCTGGAGGTATTTATCTGATTCAGGACGACGACAGGCTGGTAGAAATGATGGAACAGCCCTACGACTCGGAAGACCAGTTACAAGATTTGCTAGTAACTTATCCTAATTTGATCGCTGGAGACCAAATCGATCGCGCGACGGCGCGGAGGTGGCTGTTAATTTCGCGGGAAACAGCAGTGTCCACCGATGAGGAAACAGCCGTCCAGTGGTCGCTGAATCATTTGTTTCTCGACCAAAATGCAGTTCCTACCTTGGTGGATGTCAGGCGAACTCCTAATTCCCAACTGCGGCAAAAAGTGTTGGGTCAGTCGATCGACTATGCTGCGAATGCGGTAGTTTACTGGCCAGTCGATTCAATTATTGCTCTGTTTGAAGCTAATTGTCGCGATCGCGATCGCGATCCCGAACAGATTTTTGAAGAGTTTCTCGGCGCCGATGCTAATGAAGACCTATTTTGGCAGAAGGTTAAAACTAATTTGCAAGCGGGTAAAATTCGCTTAGTGTTTGTCGCTGACGAGATTTCCGCTGAAATGCGCCGAGTTGTCGAATTTCTCAACGAACAAATGGACCCGGTTGAAGTTTTAGCCCTGGAAATTAAGCAGTACGTAAGTGAAGATGGTTTGAAAACCTTGGTTCCCAGAGTTATCGGTCAGACAGCCGAAGCACAGCATAAAAAATCCAGTTCAACGCGCGAAAGAAGGCGCTGGGATGAATCGTCATTTTTTGCGGAAATCAAAGCTAGACGGGGCGCGGACGAGGCGCAAATGGCAAGAGAAATTTACCTGTGGGCAAAAAGTCAAGAACCCGAAGTTCAAATCCACTGGGGAACAGGAGATATCTACGGCGGTTTTACCGCTTGGTTTCCTCACAAGGGCAGAAAACCCTATCAGTTATTTACTGTAGATATTGCTGGCAGAATGGAGATTTCTGCTGACAATTACGGTTCTGTACCGCCGTTTAATGCGGAGGAAAATTGGCTGGAATTGAGAAATAGGTTTAGTTCGATCGGTCTTTCACTACCTACAGAACCAGGGGAAAGAAGGTCGCCGAGTCTGGCTTTGTTTACTTTGCAAGACGAATCAGCCCTGAAGCAAGTTATGGAAACTTTTGAATGGGCGATCGAGCAAATTAAAACGTTATAGTTACACTCACAGATGAGAGAAACGGAGGACACGGCAGTGCCGTTTCCCTACCCCGATTAATTGTAGGGAAACGGCACTGCCGTGTCCTCTCCTGATTGTGGCTAATATTAATTCCGATGCTACCGGATTTGATATGACGCACCCTACTCTATGTGCTGGGTAGTATGTATATGCCCGGTTCAGTGTCTGGCCCAGGCAGAATTTCACGGCTGCTTTTAACACCTTTACTTTCGCACAGATTTGCAAACGATTCTAAACCCTCTAATCTTGCTAAAAGTTCACTCAACCCATCCAAATATTCAGCTACAGCAATTTGGCGATGTGTCCATGCTCGATCAAATTTAGCAGAACTATAGGACATTTCAAACTCTACATCAACATAATTTTTTTTGCCTCGGATTTGGTCAGGAGATAAAGTGCGATCGCTTGGTGATATTTCCGTAATTCGTTCTACTCGTTCTGAGGCAATATGGTTTTTAAACCGAGAATTAGTAAAGCGATAAGCAGTAGATAGATAAGTGTTTTCATCATTGATTAGTGCCTTACCCCATCTTTCCGCGACTTGTTTAAATTGGGGGATTTCTAACGCCAGTAATTCTTTAGCTTCTTGATGTTTTCCTATTTCTAGGAGAAGATTGGCTTCTGTTGCTGTGGCTACGGCCCAACCTTGAATAGAAACATCAGCATTGAGCATAATTTCAGCATCTAATTCTGGGGTAGCTTGCATTGCTTGATTACTGAGAAATAGTCGCACTCTCGAAGCTGTTTTAAGGGCTGAACTCCGTGATCCATCAGGAAAACGAGAACGATCATCAAGTTCAGCTTTTAAAGCAGCAATTTCTTGAATTAGCATGGCTTGATGAAGATTGGAAATAGCTTTCGCGAGGCTTTTTTGCTTTTGGTGGCTGTCTTCTACCAATAAATACAGATATGCCAATTGTTCAGAGATAATATCTAAGCGATTATCAATCCGATTTAAGCCAGCTTCAACACGGTTAAAGCCTTCTTCCATTGACTGTTGAATGTGACCTAAAGTTTTTTGTACTTGGTTCAGTTTAGATCCCATATAGGCAAAGCCAGCAATACTGATACCAAGGTTTAAAACACTTGCGCCAGCAGCAATTTGACTTAGCCCCATCACTGAGGATAAGGTTTTTTCAAAGCCGATTAATTTACGATCGATACCGATTAATTTATGATAGGTGAGCCCATGACCAATCACATCAATTCCTGCCAAAATGGGATCAAATGGAACAGTCATCAGTTTGCTAGTCAGTCCGGGAGTTTCGGCTAAATGGCGGACAATTTGACCAGCCTTTACAGTTCCCGCAGCCCATCTAATAACGCTTCCATAGCGTTTCATGGAACCATCAAGTAAACCCTTGATAATTTCTGGATTTTTAACTAAAAGAGTGGCATCAATCAGCATTTTACTTTATCCTGTTTAGCGATTATAAACTTCAAGCTTTTCATAGGCTTCTATTTGCAATCTATTTGACACTTTAATATCAACTGCTAAATCAGCTAACTTACGAAAAGCATCATATCTATCGAGTTGATTGACATTAGGCTTAAATCCTTCGTCAGATTGCTTGAGTTTAATCTCAACCAAGTAAATGTTATATTCTGATTCGGCTCCTTGGGCGACTGAATACTCATTAATATCAGGTATTTTCTGAGAAAGTTCAGTTTCAGATCCTAGCCATAAATATCTCGTAATTTGGTAAAGTTGTTCTCCCTCACTAACATCAATCTGCTTTTTGTCTTTTAGCGATTCAAGAAAATATGCGTGCGAGGCGGAAATCACTAAAACTAAAGAAGGTGGAATTACTGGTTTGGGAGGAAGTGGTCCTAATACTGCTTTTACTACTGCTCTTACTACTAATACTGCTCTTACTACTAATACTGCTCCTCCTAATACTGCTCCTCCTACTACTGGTACTCCTACTACTATTAATAATAAACTATCCATATCACTAGATTCCATTTTTTAACTCCTGAATGTCATTAGGTTTAAAACTTGCTTCACTGACGAAAAATCTCTTGTAACTTTTCACAATCTGCTGTTGCATGATTTTTTTTAGCTTCAAACTCACGCCAAAACTGTTTTTTTTGCTCAAAATTGCCCTCAATAATACTTGATTGTTGCTGCCAATCACGTTCAGCTAGATTGGTAATCTCATCAACGGATTCTTTAAAGATATCGCTAACATAATCTAACCGTTGGAGAATCCACTCAAGCAAAATATCCCACAAACTCCCTTTCCCTTTTTCAATTCCACTTGACCATTGTTTTGCCATTAAGCCTGGAGACGGAAGGAAAAGTTCGATGTATTCAACCTCTGTTTTTTTATAACGGTTTTGCTTGATATTATTCTCGGATACCTCAAAAAAATTTTCTGGTAAAGTTGGCAAGTTTTGAGTTAACTTTTTGCCTAAATTACTGATGGCTACTTTTTCAAGATTAATCGAAGAAAAATTGCCCTCGGTCAGAAAAACTTTTAGTTTCTTAACTTGTTCCTCAACTAATGATTCTAAAGCTTGTTCAAACTGTTGTGCGTTTGATTGTAGAACAAACTCTGCCCTTACAAATATAGCTTCTCTCATCCTGTGATATAGCAAGCGAACATAGCGTTCATCATCTTCAAGTTCTTTTTTCTCCTTATCATCATCAGCCCGTATACGCTTAACTAAGCATTCTGACTCACCAGAAAATTTACTGAGTCTGCGACTAACATGATCATAGTATTTAGAAATATCCTCAGCTAATGAAGGTAATGTGACTTCCCTTAGTTTATCTCTTAGCTCAAAAGCTCCTTGATTATTTTTAAAAGCATCGCGAATGAGAACAATTAGAGATGTGGTTAAATCCCCTACTACATTTTTTTTTACCGCATCATATTCAAGTTCTTTTTCCCCCTTATCATCATCAGCCCGTATCCGCTTAACTAAGTATTCTGACTCACCAGAAAATTTACTGAGTCTGCGACTAACATGATCATAGTATTTACAAATATCCTCCGCTAATGAAGGTAATGTGACTTCCCCTAGTTTATCTCTTAGCTCAAAAGCTCCTTGATTATTTTTAAAAGCATCGCGAACTGGAACAATTAGAGATGTGGTTAAATCCCCTACTATATCTTTTTTAACCGCATCAAAAATCCGCTGAAATCCATTACGTCCTTTTTTGACAGCCTCTTGTACGAGTTGATCATTAATTTTAGGATCATCGCTTTTCAAGCCTGCTTTCAGTTCCTCAATTTCTACCTTAAATTCTTTCCCAACTTCTTTGATATTATGAAAATAATGACGGCTTTTATCTATTTTCTTTCTTTCTTGCTCAACCTGTTCCTGTTGGGAAATTTTTATGGGGTGAATCCTAATTTCCAGAGATTCTGCTAAAGCATTGTAAGGATCGAATACTTCCAACAATGCAGGAAGTATTACCAATTCAGCAAATGATTCTTGAACCCGCACACGGAAACGATCCCAAAGTTCTCTACCTCCACTCCATTCTAAAGAAGAGTGGAGAATTTGCCGCATGGTTTCATCATCAATAGTCTTATTGTCATCTACCCGATCTTCAATATCGCGAAACCAATCCTTTAAATTGCGGTTCTCCTTAGTATTTAATTTAATAACTCCTGCACAGTCTTGAAACATAGCTTTAAGGAGTTTTAACCGTATCTCCTGACTGATCACTGACGGTTCGTTACCCGCTCCTGAACCCCAAGCACACTGAGCATAATATAAAAGACGAGCATTAAAAGGCAGAACATCAGGAAGTTCTGGAAGTGATAAGACCTCTTTAATTTCTTCTCTTAACTTATCAATCCGCTCTGATAGGGGTAAATCATCGGTTCCTCGGTTATCGACCCGATTTAAGATAAAAATCATCGAATCTGTGCGACCTTGTAGATCTTCGACAACTTTCTTTAATTCTTCCAATAGGCGTTTTCTGTGCTCATCATCTACCTGCATATAGTCCAAAGCCACTAAACTAAAAGCTTTATTAAGTTGCTTTTGGATAGTTGCTAAGTTAGCCCGGTCTTGAACTGATTTCAATCCCGGTAAATCAATCAATTCAACTGAGATTCCGTTGGGTAAACCCAGTAAAGAAGCATCACAAGCAGGTAAAAGAGGAACATGAGCGGTTATTTGTGGCGCAACATACTCACGCTTTTTCCGCGCCGCGTGATAGGAGTGCATAACTGCGCGAATCCGCTGGTATAAATCCTCATCGCTTAATCCCGTCCATTCACCAGTATCCCAAGCAGCATCTTCCGTTTCTGCAATCATTAATCTCTGTTCTTGAGAATGTTTGATGGTTAATACACCCCCACTCATTTCTCCGGCTTCAATCGGTGCGATTTTCCGACCAATCAGCGCGTTAACAATCGTTGACTTTCCAGAGGAAGTTGTGCCCAGAGTAGCAATCCGAAAACTAGGATTTTCTAAGCGTTGGACGGCTTCTTGATGAACAGTTAAAAATTCCTGTAGGCAAGATTGAATCCCCAAATCATCAAAAACATCCGGGGAGGAGTTAACTAAGCTAGAGACTGAGTTGCCTAATTCTTGTAAAAGGTTGCGGGTGTTGTTTAACTTAGATTCAATTAGGGGCATAGCAAGAATGCTTTCTTAATGATCTTTGTTAAGTATAACTAAGGATGCACGGCGTCGGACATCGTACATCCACGGATGTTTTAAACCTGACCACAAAATAAAGAGTGACTCTTAAATCAACTTGTAGAGTGCGTCGGAGATTGATTATTTCAATTTTAAGAGGTTTATTCTGCTCTGGGGCATCCTACGCACTAAGCTGTCCCGCACCTTGCGTTATATTTTTCGGGCGGGCGGGACACCGCACAATAATTTCATCAAACTTGATTGTACAATTTATATGCGCCTGAGCTTGTTAATCTCATTATTATGTTTAGGGGATAATGGGTGTCACCTTCAACATAATAATGAGTTGATGCAGAGTGAGCGGCAAATAACCAATAACCAATGACTACTGATAGCGAATGTTTGCTTGTTTCAAGCGGCGCAAAGCTTCTCCCAGCCGATCGCAATCTGCAATCAAACTAATCCTCACATATCCTTCGCCACCAGGGCCGAAAGCATTACCAGGAGTAACAACCACACCCGTTTGCTGCAAAACATTCAGGGCAAAATCAGTCGAACTCATGCCCGGAGTGCAAGGAACCCAAAGATACATTGCAGCCAGAGGTTTAGGAATATTCCACCCTAATTCTGCCAGCCCTGCAACCATAAAATCGCGGCGAGTGCGGTAGCGTTCCTGCACTTCGTGCAAGTAACTATCCGGTAATTGCAGTGCTGTTTCCGCTGCTGTTTGTAAGGCGGAAAATATACCGTAATCTAAGTTAGTTTTTAACGTTCGCAAACCTTGAATTATCTTACTATTTCCTACTACAAAACCCACTCGCCAGCCGGCCATATTGTAAGTTTTTGACATCGTATGAAATTCGATGCCGATTTCTTTGCCGCCGGGAATTTCTAATAAACTTGTCGGTTGATAGCCGTCAAAGGCTAACTCCGCATAACACAAGTCATGAACTAGCAAGATTTGATGTTTGTGGGCGAAAGCAACAATATCTTTGTAAAATTCGCGGGGGGCGGTGGCTCCGGTGGGATTGCTGGGATAATTAAAGTAGAGAATTTTTGCTTGTTCGGCTACGCTATCGGGAATCGAACCTAAGTCAATTACCCAGTCATTTTCGGGTTTGAGGATGATGTTATGAACTTTGGCACCGGCGATAATCGGGCCGCGAAATAATACCGGATAAGCGGGACTCGGTACTAATACTAAGTCGCCGGGATTGATATAGGCGATCGCAAAATGTGCTAAACCTTCTTTGGAACCCAATAAAGGCAATGCTTCGCTTTCTGGATCGAGTTCAACATTGTAGCGGCGGCTGTACCATTTGGTAATTGTGCGGCGAAAACTGCCAGTTCCTTCAAAGGGTGGATAGCCGTGATTTGCAGGATTTTGGATGGCTGCGACGGCTGCTTCTACTACTGGTTGAGGAGTGGCACCGTCGGGGTTTCCCATTCCTAAGTCTATTAAATCTAGTCCTTGTTCGCGGGCGCGGGCTTTGAGTTCGTCGAGACGGGCAAATACGTAGGGCGGTAGTGTTTGCAACCTGTCAGCAGGGGTAATCCAATCCAAGGTCATTTATTTTTTGTCAGTTGTCAGTTTTTCTGGTTTGTAGTCAGGACTTCAGTCCTTTCTAGCACAATACGGTTTAGTTAACACCCGGAGATCCCCCTAAATCCCCCTTAGGTCGGGGGACTTTGAGAATACTCTTGTTTCCCCCTTCTTAAGGGGTGTGCCAGGGAGATCGGACTTAACTGAACCCATTAGTGTCAACTTAGGGTCAAACCCGCAGTCCGGCAGGGGTTTAAACCCTGCCTCAAAGCGAAAGTCCTCTAAAGAGGACTGGAAAACTCATCAGTCCTCTTAAGAGGACTTTCGCTATTAGCCTGGGGTTTAAACCCCAGGCGGTCTGCGGGCTACGTTGACACTAATGAACTGAACCGTATTGCTTTCTAGCACGGTTTTTTCAGGACTTTAGTCCTTACTACAAAAGGTTTTAATGCTTGATTTTCAATTCTCCCACAGGTGCGGTAGTAGAAACCATCGCCGCCATTAATTGTTCGGGTACGACTTTAAACGGCAGTCTGTGGATGTCAGAGTCGGGATTGCAGGCTATGTCGGCGGCCTGCTGCAATTGTGTGAGGCTAATGTCTCCAAGTCCTAGATTGTCTAAAGTTTGGGGCAATCCAATCTCGGCGTAGAATTTTAGCAGTTGCTGTCTGGCGGTGGCTGCGAGTTGATTGTTTTGCAGCATTTCTTCTAGTCGCAGTTGTACTAAAATGCCGTAGGCGACTTTTTCTCCGTGCAATGTGCCGTGACTTGCTAATAGATGAGTTAGGCCGTTGTGGACGGCGTGGGCGGCGACGGTGCGACATTGGGCTCCGCCGATGCCGCCGATTACTCCTGCTAGCAATACGGCTGCGTCTGTGACTTCTTGCCAGGTTTCGCTACCGGGTTCTTTGAGGGCGGCGGCTGATTTTTGGAATAAGATATCGCGTAGGATTCTAGCTTGTTGGACGGCGGCAATTATCATTGTCTGTTCGGAGTGTCCGCTGCTGACTGATGCTTCGTACCATTTGGCGATCGCATCTCCAATTCCTGCTACTAATGTTCGTTCAGGTGCGGTTTGAATTAAGCCGTAGTCGAGTATCAATAAATCGGGACATCTGGCTAATGTGACATCGTATTGGAATGCGCCTTGTTCGGAATAAATGTTAGAAAGGGCTGTCCAAGCGGCACAGGTGGCTGCTGATGTCGGTATGGTGACAATGGGAATTTGACACTGATGCGCGAGGAGTTTGGCTGCATCCAAGGCTTTGCCGCCGCCGACGCCGATGATGAAGTCGGCTTGATGGGTTTGGGCGGCTTCGCGGAGGGTTTCGAGGCTGTTTTCGCTGCAATCTTTGCCGTAGTCTGTGTGGGCGGATTGTAGGGGCGATGCCCCCGTGCTCGCCCTTTCGAGGGTTGGTTGCAGGTAGGGTTGGGCGGCGGCGAGGGAGTTGCTGCCGCCGACGATGAGGGGCCGCTTTCCGAAACGGGCGATCGCATCTCCGGCTTGTGATAGGGCTTTTTGACCCCGCAATACACGGGCGGGAGCAATTGTCAAGGAATAAATTGCGGTTGTGTTGGTAGTTTTTGTGCTTTGGGTTTGAGTCATCGAACCACTGGATGAGTTACGGGAAGGTTGACGCTTTGCAGGATTGCTGGATTTTCTAGGATAACTCTAACTCGTATTGGGCGACTTGGTAAGTTTTGTAAAGTTTTTATTAACTATTGTGGTTGGGGTGGGTATGGGAGAAGGGAGTTGAGGGGCGATCGGTTCTAGGTGGCGATCGCGAGTATTCACCCAACTGTAGACTTCCAATTCGCTCGTTTTAATGATGTATATTGGATAGTGCTGAAAGGACAGATGCTTTGTTTCAGCATAACAATTGTAGATTGAGGGGCTTTACACTGTTTGATGCGTTCTTTAGTCGATCGCTGTTGTCAAGGAAGGAGCTAGTCACGATATGCTATGCTTTTATACCCGCAACAGGAGATTCCGACGGGAGTAAGAAGAAATTGACATACATGAGCAATTTGCGGTATTTTATAGCTATGTAGCGAAAAGAGCTAAGCGTGCACAGTAGCTGCTGCGGTTGAGCTATACTGTTATGCAACTCAAAGGAGTTTGTGATGTCAATGAAAGTGTTTTTTCACACTAGAAGCCCGCAGGAACGGGGTTGGTCTAACAACGAAACACGAGAGTTTGCCCAGATTCCCATTGTGGGGGAGTACGTCGCAACTGCGATCGACAGTCCTTGGTTTTGTGTTCAGCTAGTGGTTCACACGCCTTTTGATTGTGAATTTGACGCGGAGGTGTACGCAGTTGCTGCGGATCACAACGAAGTTCTAGAGATTGCTCAGGCAAATTAAGCGATGACTAAGAAAGTCTCAATTGATTACAATGATATAGCTGCAATTGCCTTTAAATCTGTCCTTCCTCATGGTTGGAGAAGCCTTATCCCTGGTTATGACATATGGAAACTATTGATTGAACCACTAGCTCAGAAGGTTATTGATGCTGCTACTTTAAGTCAGGGGAATGATATTGAAAATATCAAGGAAATAATTAGATCCGGCAAAGAAAACGGGGTCGATGAGTTAGAGATAAAAATTGCCAAAGAAGCAGGTATAAATATTGGTACTAACCTAAATGAAATAGGTATTCCTTGTAATGTGAATTTTAGAGTTGGGTCCCAAGGGGAGACTGTTATTAACATAAAGTACAAGTAGAGAGATACAAGTACGAGCATTGCTGAAACTGTAAGTTGTTTGATTTTATATTAGTAATTAATATATGAGACGAAAAAGAGAAGTTGTAGCAGCACTATTAAAAAGTCTTTCTATCCTGGAAAGAGCGCGAGCAGTTAAACTAAATCGTTAGACCTCCAAACTGATAACTAATCAATAATAGAGATTATTTTTCTATATGACACCACAATTACTTGAACAACTTGTGCAGAAAATTCACGAACTTCAGACACTTATGGTGACAGTTGCAACAGGTGAAGCACGTATTCAGGAAAAAGATGATGAGTATAAGCAGCTATATATGGAAGTGAGTTTGAAGCTGGAATCTCTACAAAATGAAGGCTTCAATGTTGAGAATCCAAATTCTTTTAGATCCCTGTGGGATTGGTATAATTACTGGTCAGCTCATTTAAGTAGTTATGCTTTACGTCGTCAGTATGTTCAGGAAGTTTACGAAAAGGTTCTAACACCATTTGAAAATACTCTCTACAAGCATCGCGCAAATTCGATGTCGAGTGAAGAACTAATTGACGACTTGCAGCGCAGGTTAGGTCAGATGATACCTGAACCCCAGACTAGCTTCAAATTTACAATCAATTCTTTGCATCCAAAAATTATTCAGCGGTGCCAGCAACAGTTTGAATTGGGACAGTATGATGATGCAATATTCAATGCGATGAAAACTGTCGAAGAAGAAATTCGAGCTCGTGCATCAGCAGAACCAACTGATCTAGGAGTTAAGCTGGTTTCAAAGGTTATGAGTCCTAATCAACCAAAGCTAATTTTTAGTGAAGTAAATTCAGAACAGGAGGCAGCACAGTCTATGTACCGAGGCGCAATCGGTAGTTTTAAGAATCCACTCAGCCATCGTTTCTTGGATACCTCTGATCCAATAAAAACTTTTGAGATTCTAGGTTTTGCAAGTTTATTAATGCGTATGCTAGATGATGCAACAACTGTAACACCATCTAGCTCAAATGGTGTCTAACAACGCCCATGCACACCGACCGCAGAGAGTTGATCGGTTATGATGCAGAGGTTACTAGCGTCCAGTGAGTGCGAACGTTACATTTTTTACCGACAGGTGAAACCCGATCGCTCGCCCGTTTCCCATATCCTAGAAAAATACAAGCACGGCCCAGGCTCAAATCAGCTCGGACTCGATCGCCTTCTCTGTGCGATCGCGCAGGAAACCATCCGTAGTTGATGATGGTTGTAACAGAATTTGTGGGATTATGATTTCTGTGCAATTAGCCTTCTTGCCTTCATGCCAACGAATGATTCTGACATACAAATCCAAGCGCGAAGAATTCTAGACGCGATTGCTTTCATTCCTTTTGAGCAATGTCAACCTTTGACCCGTGGGTTTGAGAGCATTCCTGCGCGTCCTGGCATTTATGCAATCAGGCACAGAACTGATGGATTGCTCTACATCGGTAAAACCAAGAGTTTACGAGGTCGCTTCAGTGGCGGGCACAAAGCTTTTTTGTGGGCATGGCTCGATAAATATAGCGATGAAGACATACGGATTGCAGTACAGACAATTTCTCATTGGGAGAAGCCTGCGTTACTATTGGAGCTAGAAGCCATCATTCTAAGAGCTACTGAACCCCCTTACAACGTCCAAATTCCAACTGAGATGTAAACGCCATGCAAGCCAAACTTCAAGAGCAACTTTCCCTCGCTGATGCCGAAGTTATTTTAGGACGTTTCCCTGAACGAATTCGTGCTGCCCTAATTGCTCGTGCTGCGGAAATTGAATACCCAATCGAAGCTGTCATTGAAATGGCGATCGCTAGTTTCCTTGACACAGAGGCATTAGGTTTTGTAGATTGCAAACCAGGACGCGGACAATAACAGCGTCAATTGGCGATCGCGACGGTCTAACAACCAGGTTGGATCGGACTACCGAAAGATATTGGTGGTGATGCAAAAGTTATTTGTAGCCACTTAACCGGAACGTTACATTTTTATTTTCCCAGATGTGAAACACGATCGCGCTAGCGATACGCAGTATTATCGCCCGCAACTTCTTTAGATCGATCGCCCTTTTCCCATATCCTAGAAAAACACAGGCACAGCCAAGGCTGAAACCACCTCGGATCGCCGAATCTGTGCGATCGCGCAGGAAACCATTCATAAATGTGCAAAACCAGGCTGATTTAATGGCATCACGATCGTGTTTGAACGTAAGTTTTCAGCACCTGTTTGAGTGCTTTGCCTGCTTTTCCCATGCCTCAGATTGTCTCAGAGGGCGATCGTTTTGAGTTTTGCCTCTGTCAGCGAGTAGAGTCCGCTGCAACCAGCCCAAAAGCCGGGTGAAGTTATAGCCTTTCGAGCTCTCATATGAGGTACTATCGGGCATAGGGCATAGGGCATAGGGCATAGGGCATAGGGCATAGGGCATAGGGCATAGGGCATATCTCACTTTTTTGAGAACCGCTATATAAAGATTTTGCGTAAGTCTAGACAAAATTCATTTCGGAGCAAAAATATTTTATGTGGGTAGAGATAACAGCGCTGAATCAAGTCCCAGAATGGGATATTTTAAAGGTAAAAGTTGAGGATACTTCACTGATTTTGAATCGCCAAGGTGCGAATGTCACTTGTTACCGCAATGCTTGCACTCATTTAGAATATCCGATCGACATGGGTAAGGTTGATAACGGCATTATTACCTGTCCGTTTCACAAATATCGGTTCAAGTTAGATACTGGTAAGTGTTTGAATTCACCCGATTCCCTGGAATCTTATCCGGTAAAGATCGAGGGCGATCGCGTTTTTGTCGATATAGATTAGTCATGATTTACCCGGTTTCTGAGTCCCTGGGCGATCGCCAGAAACCGGGTTTCTGCGAGAATTTGGCTATCCTGACCGGAATTTGGTTAAGAAACCCGGTTTCTGAGTCCCTGGGCGATCGCACTTTTCACTCTCAACCTATCACTTTGGCGCGCCGCTGACGGAGAAAAACCGCCAAAAGCCCGATCGCCCCAACGATCAAAAGCAACCATTCTTCCGGTTCAGGAACCCCAGAAACATTCAAAGGATTGCTAGGTTTCGTCAACTCCTCCTTACCAGATTCTACCTTTCTTTCAAATCGATCATTTTTAGCTTCCGCCGCCTTTAGCTGCTCCCTTTGCGCATCATTAACCAACACAATCATCGAAGAATAGGGCGTCACGACTTTAAAGGTTTTAGCCAGTGAGTGCATCGCATCCAACTGAGTCAACTGATTGGAAGTTTTCTCTTTACTAAGTGCGGTGATTAACTGCCGCGCAGCTATCGGTTTAAAACCTTCATTTTCATCATCTGTAATTTTCGGAATCGCTGCCGCCTTCGGAGTTTTGCTGTAACTCCAAACATAGCCATCAACAACACTAATTGTAGACTTACCCGATACTGCTGTCGTCGCCACTCGCTGCATAGCCTCTGTGATATTTGTCGCAACTCCGCCGCCGCTATCTTGAATCAGCTTTAAAGTTCCATCATCATAACCGGGTGGTAAGCCTCCCAAATGCACAGTCCATAGGGGTGAGGGCATGGAAATTGCGTTTTTGCGATCGTCCGATAACTCGTAACTATGGCGATCGCTCACCAAGAATACAGTATCATAACTTTGATCACCGCGTAACTTTGCAAACTGTTGCAGAATATCCTTAAGTTGAAGCGTACCATAAAACGTTAACTTTTCCACATCAAAACTCCGCAAATCTTCCACCAACTTCGGCGGCATTCCCGCAGCACTCGCCACATACAAATCAACCGTATTTGCTTTTACAGTATTCGCTTTCAACCATTCAAAATTCTCCTTAACCTCCTTCATTTCCCCCGCCATACTGCGGGAAGTATCCAGAATCACTGCAAACTTTTTGCCCTGCGGTAGCGAATAATTTGCATCAACCAGCGGCTTAGCAGAAATCGTATTTTTTCCCGGTAAATTCGCCAGACGCGGTATTGCTTGCTGCTGCGAAACTGCTGGTACAAAAGTCGGCAACCAAGTTTCTTTTGCCTCTGTGCTACTATATTTAATCTCCTTTCCCCCTATAACTCGGCGAGTATTTTGATTCCAAAAAATATTGCGTTTTT
Source organism: Microcoleus sp. A2-C3 (assembly GCF_036706065.1). NCBI lineage: Bacteria > Bacillati > Cyanobacteriota > Cyanophyceae > Oscillatoriales > Microcoleaceae > Microcoleus > Microcoleus sp. A2-C3. The sequence goes on from NZ_JAUBVX010000025.1 coordinate 49,604, forward strand.
CAGCCAAAATTGGCATCGCCCAACCCTGTGGCTGTCGCATCACTTTATAAGTCAGCCACAAATTCATCTCCGTTGGCGCGTTAGTTTGCGTGCGCGAAAACTCTCGTTTACGCGGGATTGGAAAAGCTCGCAAACGGTATTGTTTCGGGCCAACTTGTTCGAGCAAAGCCGGATCTACCCTTTCTCTCACCTGCTGGTTGTAAACTTGTTGTGCAGCACCTCTGGGCGATACCGTAAATACAAAACGCTTTTTCAAATCCCCAGTATCGCCCAGCCAAATTCCTGTAACTGCGGCGCTTTCTGGCAGTGAAAAGTAATAGAATACTTCCTGCAAGTTCGGCGTTTGATTTTTGTAAACTTCGTAGAGTTGAACATCAGCCCAATCGCCATTTTCTGTGAGTGTAACTTCTTGCGATTGCAACCATACTTTTTCCTCATTGACATTCAGCAAACCTGCCTTAGCTTCTTCGCGGTTAGATGTTGACTGCACCGCGTGCTTTACTGCTGCTGCGTCGCCTTTTTGAATTTCGGTATCGAAGAATCCAGCATAGAGTTTTTCGGCTTTTTTAACATCGGAAGTAGAGCCTTGATACAAAAACGGCGACATTAAATAATTGTAGCTGTTCTGCACGTTCCGAGCCGCGCGATCGGGCAAACTGAAAGTATTTTTGTACATCTCATAAATGTGGTTGTTTTCTCCCACAGTGCTGAGGTAGCGGTACGGAGATAAATAAGCGTTAACTAAGCCCGATCGAATCATATCAGATTTGGCTAATAAAGTTTGACGCGCAGTATCATTGGCTGCGGGAGTTGCCAGTATTTTCATTGCTTGAATTTGGGGTTGCTGTAGCAAAGCTGCGAAAATCGCCAGCCAAGCCGCCATAACTCCCAAGCTGCCCATGATTGCTTTATTTTTTCCGTATTGGGAAGCAAAACTGTTTAATATTTTGCGCGCGGATTGGATGTAAAGAAAGCCGTAAAGTGAAGGCATTACCACGAATAAGCTGGAAGTAAGACCAAACAAAATTAAGGATAATGGTAGCCACCAAATTATTTCAAATGAATTGTACTTTAAAGACTCTATCAGTGGTGTCACCCAGCCAAAACTAAAAAATCCAACTATGCTCACAAGTGCGACGGGTAAAGCATAAAACATCAGCAAGGTTGCCGCCCAAGTTCCCACTAACAACATTAAGCTGTGAAATCCTAACTGTATCCACGCACTTCGCTTGTTTCCCAGGAATCCCATCAAACTTGGCTGTTTTTTGTCAGAATTTTGAGATATTGAAATATCTTCAAGCTTTTCTTGTTTACCCAAATATCCGTAGAGCATTTCTACTAAAAATGCTGCGATGCACAAAACGATTGTAGCGATAATTAGCGAGCTAGCTGGATTCAGTTCTCGCAGCATAAATAGCCTAATTAAGCAGAGTAAAAATAACGGCGCTTCTACTCCGTAAAATAAGCGCATTAGCTGTAGCGGTTGCCTTTGAAAACGCCTTGCTCCGACTATGGTAAATACTGTCGGTACTGCGATCAGTGCTGTTAGAGTCAAGGAAAATTCAATGGGAATAATTCGGTCTATTGTTGCTTGGATTAAGGGAATTGCCAGGTACGGCAAAATTCCCAGATAAACAATTGACAAAAATGTCATGTTCCACACCCAGAAAATAATTTTAAAAATTGCATCAAATACCTGCTTGGCTTTCATTTTTTGCTCCTTTTAAGCTTTGTTTAACAGCATTATGTACGTTAGCAGTAAACTCTTGTACCTCGGTATTATCAGGATTTACGGAACTGTCAAAAAGAATAGAAACTAGCACCCAAGTCTGATTGCGATGGGTGATGTCGCTGCCGATGCGCGACAAGAAGTTATCTGTGGTTTGCTGGGAAGATTGCAGCCAGTATGCAGCAGATAGTTGGTTATTTTTGAGAGACAGCCAGCGCGCTGTTATAGCAGGAGTTAGCTGTTTTTTTTCTATGCGATTGACGGGGATGCCGCTGGCGACAAAGCACAACTCTGGTGCGTGATAGGTTTGCCAAGATGTGCTGGCTACTGTCAACATGGAACCGTTTAAGTTGCCGGAGACAAATCTCTTTTTTTCGGTTTGGGTGTCTGGGTAATTGCCGAAGAATTTTTCTTCGCTGGCATTCAGGGGGATTGCTTCGGATAGGATTTGTGTCGGTAGTTGCAAAGGGGCGATCGCCAATTTGTCACTTTCTACATGATATAATTGAGCAATTACTGCCAAAACAGCTACTGCCACAATTAGTCCGGGTTTTGCCAGAGGCTGATTTTTCAGTATTTCTGAATGTTGTTGCGAGTTAAAATCACTTTCTTGGTTTGCCTGAAATTTGGGAACTTGTTGTAGCATCAACCAACTTACAAAACAAGCGCAGACTAAACCCACAATCCCTAGAGGTACGTGGAGCATTTCTGCATAGGTTGGCTGTTGCCAAGCTTGGGCTACCAGCACTAACACGACAACCCGCAAAGCGTTAGCAGACAACAACATTAACAAGTTGGCAGCGCATACTGCTAGCCATTGAAAACTCAATTTTCGGCTTTCTAACCAGGTAGCCATTAGCAGAAATAGCGTGCCGACTAATAGGGTTTTAATGCCGCTGCAAGGCACGTCAACCTGAGCGATACCGTTTTCCAAAATCAGGATATCGTAAGAAGAAATAGCTCCTACGTGCAGGATTGAGAGCAATTGTTCTACTACATGAGCAGTCATTACTCGCGCGGGTAAACCCAATCCGCTATTAAACTGGTTGCTGAAGGGTAAAATACAAGCCAGTAAGCCGGCTATTGGCAAGTTTTTTTGCCAAAAATTCGGCTCCGCAAACAAGCCGCACAGCCCGTAAGTTCCGAGGATAAATAGCAGTACGGTAAGTTGTGGGATATCTATTATGCACCTTGTGCCGATCGACAAAACACCTGCACCCAACATCAACAGCAGCGGATTGCGCCTCAAAACGATATTTGGGGAAAGGGCGCTCCTCTTCGTTGATGAGCCTCCCGTAGAGGCGGGCTTCGCTAACGGGCGATCGCCCGAACTGAGCGATCGCACTACTAATGCTACAATCAAAAAACCAATTGCTATCTTGTACAGTGCCGGTATCTCAACAAACGAGGATAACAGCCACTTAACAGCCGAGATATTGGCCCAAAACCAAGCAAGAGCCAGCAAAAAAGGAGCCAGCCAAACCAAATTAACCGCCTGAGAGGGACTAACAGAATCTGAAATTCCCGAATCGGGAATATTGGTGCGCTGCATAATACCGCTTGACATTCACATTGATGAAATCTTAGCTCAGCAAAATTGGTAATGCCTAGACCTGTAAATTAAGTTTTGTCAAGCTTCTATTTTCTATACATAAATGTTAGCCTTATAATAATTTTATCGGAGGTAAAAATGAGCGAAAAAAGTACAGGATACAAGATTCTTAGCGACAACCGACAAGCGCGCTATCTGTATGAAATTATAGATACATATCAGGTCGGCATCGAGTTGAAAGGAACCGAAGTCAAATCAATTCGAGAAGGAAAAGCAAATTTGCGGGACGGATATGCCTTGGTCAAAAACGGCGAAATATGGCTGATTAACGTTCATATTTCGCCCTGGAGAAGTGCTAGCAACTATTTTAATCACGAGCCTCGCCGCACCCGCAAATTGCTGATGCACAAGCAAGAAATCCGCAAATTGATCGGCAAAGTCGAAGAAAAAGGCTTGACTTTAGTGCCGTTAAAAATGTATTTGAAAGGTGGCTGGGTAAAACTTGATATCGGTTTGGGGAAAGGGAAAAAATTGTACGATAAGCGCGAAGATTTGAAGAAACGGGAAGACAACCGGGATATGCAGCGCGCAATGAAGCAATTTTAGTCAGTAGTTAGTAGTTAGTAGTCAGTAGTCAGTAAGCTGTTATGCTTTTAAATTGTGTGTCAAGAAACAATCAAAGTCTTGTGGGGTAGGCATCTTGCCTGCCCCGAATATTCAATTTAAATGGCCAACAGCTTAGTCAGTAGTCAGTAGTCAGTAGTTAGTAGTTAGTAGTCAATAGTCAGTAGTCAGTAGTCAGTCACCTCTCAACTGTCTACTGTCCCCTATCTGCTGTCCAGACTAAGTATTATTACTTATTTTCGTAAGCATCCTACCCGCTTCCCGCTTCAATCTTCAATCTTTCTGAAAATATCCGGATTGCTTGTGGAGTCCCACGAAAGATTAACCTATGCTCGAATACATCTACGTAATCACAGCATTACGCCAGCATTCGGTTGTGGAATTGCAAACCAGAAATGAGAAATAGGCTCAAGCTTGAGTCATTTCGTAAAATTATGATGCCATGAGGGTGGTAATTAAATCTAGACAAGAAAATATCCCAACTCTCAAGTTAAAAGATGCTAAAAACGACACCGTTAGCTAAAATTTTTAATGTCATGAAAGAGCCAACAAAAAAGCATCATCAGTCCAAATGGGCGGCATTTCTACTGATGTTAGCAGTAGGCTTTGGTGGCTGGCAATTTGGGTTGCCAGAACTCGCCTCACTGTTTAACAATAAAGGCTTGGAAAACTATAAAGCCAATCGATTGGCTGATACTCAAGAAGCCTATGAGTTAGCGCTCTCCGTAGATCCCAAAAGCCGACCAGCTCTTTACAATTTGGGATGGCTTTGCGAAGAGGTGCAAGATTTAGAATGCGCCAGAGGAAAATATCTGCAAGCTGCAAAACTCGGTATGCCTGCTGCTTACAGCAATTTGGCTCGATTATATATAGTAGACAAAAAAAACTATCCTGCTGCCGTTCACTTGCTGTGGCAAGGTTTAAAGTTAGCTGAGGACGATCGAGTAAAATATTCTTTACTCAAAAATTTGGGATGGGCTCGGCTGAAGCAGGGTAGATATTCAGAAGCATTGCAGCATCTGGATGCAGCAATTAAGCTGGATAGCGAAAGACCAGCAACTTACTGCTTAAAAGCGCAAGTCCTCGAAGGGATGAAAAAGACGAAGGAGGCGCTACCACAGTGGAAGATTTGTCTAAAGTATGCGGATTCCCAAGAATTCGATGAGGATATATGGATAGGAATGGCACGTCAACGATTAAAAGAGGAAAAAACAAATAAATGAAACGCACAGTTTTGCTTTCATCAACCATACTGGCAATTATAACGGTACTGGAGCTAAGTCAAGCCTCAAGAGCACTGCCAACTCCTGCGACTGTTAAGCCCACAGTGAATGAATCAGTCGAAACGCCGTTCAACTCGAATCAGTCAACGTGGCGGCGGTGCAGAGATAGAAATGGTGGAAATTATCCGTGTCCTAGGTTCGTCATGCCTCCTACGAGCGAAGAATAAGAGTTATTTTCAAGGAATTTTTTAGAGTGCGCCATCAGCACTTTACATCCACAGGTATGTAGTATGTAGTAGTAGTTGTGTAGGTGCGCATTGCGCACCTTATACCATTTGAGATTTTAGATTAAAGAATTGAGATTAAAGAATTGGAAATGACTGATGACTATCATCGCTTGCAGCTTGCCTAAAGCTGCATTCTTTTTTTGAACTAGCATCCGCAGGCCTGCGGGGAGAAAACCCCGCTACCAGTTTCTCTCTACTCGCCCTCGGTTAAAGCTGAATCTTGTTGCTGTTGCGAGTTGCTGTAAAAACTAGCAATAATCGCCACCATCAACCACCAAAGCATATTAACTTCTGGCCGGTACCAAACGGTATCGACAAAACCGTGAGCCATCATGCCAGTTAAAGTTGCGATCGCCCCAATCAACCAAAACCCCTGATTCGAGTTAAGATTTGGGGATGCTTCCTGCGAGTTAGAGATGTTAAATTGGGCATCGCGCAATCTTTTTATCTGCAATAAACCTTGATTGACGGTGACAGTCATCAGCCACAGGAAACACATTAAACCGATAAAGCCTGTTTCTACAGCAATTTCGAGCAGCACAGAATAAGCGCTCAAAGCAGTGAATTTTGGCTTCATATAAAGCGGATAAACTTTATTAAAAGCAGTATTTCCCGGCCCAATGCCGATAATTGGCCGATCGCGAATCATGTCAATCACCGCCGTCCAAACATTAATCCTAAAATTGTTGCTGCTGTCACCACGACCGATAAACATACTCGAAACTCGATCGCGCAGAGGCTCCACCAAAGCCACTCCCAAAATTAACGCCCCAGCCAAACCTCCTAACCCTAACGGCAGCGCCCAAGTCCGCCAGAACCTAGGCATCAAAGGGCTGTACCAGTACCAAAGCAGCACCAAAAACACCACAAGCAGAGCCACAAAACCGATCCAAGCACCCCGGCTGTCGGTGTAGCGCAAACACGCACAATTCACCACCAGCATCGTCAGCGCTAAAAGTTTGGTTCCCCATCCTTGCCACACAAAAAGTGCGGCGGCGCTCAAGGCAATGGCTGGAAGCAAATAGGAACCCAGCAAGTTTGGATTGCCCAAAAAGCTGTAAACTCGCGTGACATCAGCTTGAGTAGAAGTTGGATCGTTCCAAGTAGCTAATGGTGGCACTTTATCAATCCACTGCCGCACGCCATAGAAACTGACAACTAGAGCGACATTCAAATATACGGCGATTAACCACGATCGCAGTCGGGGATCTCGCAAGATCCGCGCCATCATGGCAAAAAATAGCAAATACAGCGTTAGCTTCGTCCAACCTGTAAAAGCGGCGGCTTTCACCGGCGACATCGCGGTGGCGACGGTAGCAATGCCCCAGTACAAAAGTACCAGTAAGTGAATGGGTGTGAGGGCGATCGCGCGATCGTCCGAAACAGTCAGCAGCACCCAAAATGCAGCACCAGCAGCCATCAACACCCCCACTAGGGCATTATTCACAAACGGGCCCATACCGAACGTCAAGGCCAGCAAACCAAAACCCAGGGGTTCAGCCCACTGCATCAGCCAGCTACTCTGTCGCCAACTACGCACATTGCCGATCGCCAGATTCAATAAATAACTGCCACTTTGCCACTGAGAGAGCGGCAAATTTGCCAGAGTTAACTGTTGCCAAACTGAATTCATTTCTATTTTATATTTGTACTTAGTAATCTGTAATTGGTAATTGGGTAATTGAGAATTGCTAATTGAAAATTAGAAGTTGGTAATTGCCAATTGGCAATCGGTAATTTACTACCATCAGCTATCAATTGAAAACTATCAATTGAAAACTATCAACTATCAACTGTCAACTATCAATTGAAAACTATCAACTGTCAACTATCAATTGAAAACTGTCAACTATCAACTGTCAACTGTCAACTGTCAACTGTCAACCGCTTTTACCATTCCAACAACTCCGTAGCATTGGTGCAGGGGAGCCAGAGCACGTAGCGATATCCAGATTCTGGAGTGCCCTGAATCGAGAGTTGGCCGCCCTGAATTTCCACCAACTGGCAGCAAAGCAGCAGCCCCAAGCGTTCCCTGGCGCCGTAACCAGCTAACACAGGTGCGGTATCCGCAGCATCCTGGGCCACCAAAGCCGCCAACTCAGAAAACGCCAGCGTTAATCGCTGGGAACCCTGTGTCTGTTTCGGGAGTTGCGGTTCGAGTCCGAGGGAACTGGTTTCGGAGTTCGATCGCGCACCGCTATCGGCTCCGACCTTCTGCAAGTAGTCGGAGTAGAGTTTAGCATGGGGCAAACTTTCTCCCAACCAAGGATGAAAAACCCAAACTCCGATGTTGATACCGTCTTCTTTCCGAGAAAGGTGGACTCGAATCACGCTGCCTGCCCCAGCAGATTGAATAATGCTAAAAATTAAGTGGTGCAGCATTTGCTGAACTTTATCCTTATCCGCCAACCAGATGCGCGGCCCGGGCCCCATCGACAAGTTAATTTCTTCTTCTCGTCTACTTGCCGCCGGCGAGAGGGTTGTCACCACTTGCTGACACAAAGTTTCTATATCAATTGCGGTTCGCTTCAAGGTGAAAGCGGAATCATCTAGTTCTGCCAGTCCCAAAATTTCTTCAACTAGCGATCGCAAAGACTGGCTGCTGTCTTGGATCACATCAATATATTCTTTTTGCTTGCTGGTTAATGGGCCATAAATTTCTTGGTTCAACACGCTCGTCATGCCGATGACAGAAGTGAGCGGGGTGAGCAATTCCTGGGCTAAATAATTCAGCAATTTTAGCTTGATTGAGTTAGTATACAAATCTATATGTTTGTTATTCATCGGTTATTTTTGTTGGTTCATTGTCGAGCGTTTATTGTTGGAACGAGTCCGGTTAAACCATTCTAATTAAGTTGATCATGAAAAATTAAATCCTCAAACATATAAATTCTTCTATCAACAAGTTTATTGTCAGTGATTAACCGGCACTGGATATTAGTTGCTGTTAATTATACATCTTCTCCAAGTTTATAACAAGTTGTTTGCTTCATGACCAATCAAAAACGGAGCGGGAACAGAAAGGCAAGATATAGCGGTTGACAGTTGACAGTTGACAGTTACATAGTATGAGAATCAAACCGTTTAGGTTACAGGGTTATAGAATCTATTCATGACATTATTTATGTCCTAACCTATGTGGCGGTTGCTATATCATCCTTATTTTTGCTTCTCTCTTCTTGATTCTCTCTTCCTACTTCTCTCTTCGTATTCCTAATTGCAAATTTGGAGTAATTAAGATTTAATCATTCCTTCTAAAGCTGATTGCAAGTCTTGGGTGAGTTCGGCAACTGCTAAACGGCGGCTGGTTTGATATGCCTCCCAGCGATCGCCCACTGATATCGGTTCGCCCACGGTCATTTGCACCTGCTGCTTGCCCAAAGAAGGGCGGCCAAAAGGATTTCCGCCTTTGATGCGAGCCAGTACGTCCCATAGCAGTAAAGTTGTCTCTGCCAAACGTTCTGCTGTCAGCTTTTCTTCGACGTACCTGCCCGTGACGGACACGAAACTTTCTACCAGTCTCATATGCCACATCCGCAGACTTGCTTCTTCGGCGAGGCGATCGGCTAATCCTCTTTCTAAGGAAGAAAGTGCTGCAATATCTTTGATATCTTCTCGATAAATATAGTCCCAGCCTGCTTGTTCCAGACGGCGGCAGCGGTCTATTAAACTGCCTTTGGGCTTTAAGTAAAAATATTCTTCTGCTACTTGCAAAGCCACGTCTAACAGTGCTGTCAGTCGAGCTACCATCACTTCATTGCTCGAATCATTGGTCGTTGTGTCTGGTAGGGATAATGATGTTAAAATCGAGGTTGTTGGTTGTATCTTTTTATGATAAAAACGGCTGTAAAACTCTGACATTACTGTTAATAAGTGGCTGCCAAGTCGAATCAGTCGCAGATATTGAAATTTGTGATTTTGGTCTTCTGGAGCGGAATTTTCCGCCTCTAAATTGGCAACATTGGTGCGATCTAAGGGTGGCAGTCCGCAATCTATTTCTAATTGAGTTAAAAGTTTTTCTAAGGGTTCCCAAGGCGGATTGACATAACGGTATTGAATGCCGATCGGCACAATTAACACTTTTTCCTCAGTACGTCCGGCTTTCAGCAAATCTTCAACGCACCAGAAACCCATTTGAGCGATTCCCGGTTCCAGGGGGCTAACTATTTCATTATGACCGTTGGTAGCGCCTTCTGGGGCGGCGGCGATCGGGAATTGGCTGTTAGCAAATAAATCGCGGGCCGATCGCAATCCAGCGCGATCGATCTTACCGCGCACAATCGGAGTACCACCGAGGCGAGAATACAGCCAGCCGACGCCAGAACCGGCCCACAGGGGAATTCCGCGATCGTAGATAAAGTGGGAATGTACGGGGAATTGCAGGGGAATGCCTTTGGCGCGCGCCGCCTGGGGAACGAGTTTCCAAACCAGTTGTCCCAAACAGTAGGGATCGTCGCAGTTGGGGTGGCGGAAGGCTAGCAAGAAACGAACTTTCTGATTTTGAAATTGGTGGAATAATTCGGCGAGGGTTTCGACGTTTTCGGCTTGAATGTGGCTGATATTCGTCTTAAATCGCAGCCACCAAGGGAGTATTTGCTGACAACCCTTGACTACTAGGGGGTTGTAGGCTGGGGGTATGAATTCCAGCGGCGGCTGAACTTGGTTAATTGAATTGGGCATTTTGTGATTTTAGATTTTAGATTTTAGTTAAGACGTACGGTTGAAACCGCCTCTACAGAAACAAAACCCGGATGCGCGGGTTGAAGAGTGAGCAGTTTTAACCGAATAGCGTTTAGAGAAGAACAATTAGACTTCCTTTCACAGGTGTGTATCTCCCATAAATTCGTGAGATAAAATTCGTCTGAGATTGCTAACCTAAGCGTATTGGTTTCTAGCTAACTAACCGTAGGGTGCGTCAGGCAGAAAATTCTGAGTCTGCCATCCTTATATTCTCACCTGACGCACCCTACAATAGCTAACTAACCGTAGGGTGCGTCAGGAGGAAAATTCTGAGTCTTTGATCGTTACCTTCTCACCTGACGCACCCTACAATAACTAAAATCTCAAATCCAAAATCCAAAATCTCAAATCCTATTGTGCCGCTTCCAGAATCACTTCTTGGAAGTTAATCACATCCGATCGCGGATCGCAGTGAGTGACTTTGACTTCTAGCCGATCGCCAATTTCGACCGATCGACCAAATCGCATCGCCAATTCCAAACCCAACTCTTCCAACAAAATCAAAGCAAGATTGCTATCTTCCCTCAACCAGCGCAGCATCAAAGCTTCCCAAACTTCATCAGGATTGCGCCGCAAATATTCCAATCCCCAATAGCGGTTAGTTTGGCGTTCCACGGTAGAGGCTTCTCTAACTGCGGTACCGAGACACATCACAATATCCTGTATTTCTTGGGCCGAAAAAGGCAGGGGCTCATCCCGCAGATGGGCTTTAATTTGGAAGTGAGTCAACAAGTCGGTATAACGGCGGATGGGAGATGTAACTTGAGTGTAGGATTCCAAACCCAAGCCTGCGTGCCGTCCTGGGGTCAGACCCATTTCGCTGCGGGGCATACAGCGGCGCACGGCGCAAGCACGGGCTGGGCCTGCGGGTACGGCTAGCAGTTCTTCCTCTGGGGGGAGTTCTGGCTGCGCCTGATAGCGGTAGGGAATTGGTAGGCTGTGTGTTTGACCGTAGCGGGCGGCTAATTCGCCAGCTAAAATCATCATTTCGGCTACTAGCAGTCTGGCTGTGGAGTCGTCGATGACGTGGATTTTGATCTCGTCGCCGTTGACTTTGATCACCGATTCGGGCATGAAAATGCTGATTGCGCCTTGGGCTTCCCGCCATTTTTGGCGCAGTTTCGCCAAAGTGGCGATCGCGCTTATTTCCGGTTCTGCTTCGATTCCCAACTCCAGCATTTCGTCTACATCATCGTAGGTTAAGCGGTAGGTAGGTTTGATCTTGCTGATGTGGATGCTGTAATCATCTTGGGCGGCGCCTGTTTCGTCTAAGGTGACGCTAAAGCTGAGGGCGCTACACTCTTTACCTTGAATTAAACTCATCGGCCCGGTTGCCAAAGCTGGAGGAAACATCGGGATCATGCCCGTGGGCAGATAAACCGTAGTGGTGCGCTTTCTGGCTTCGAGGTCGAGTTCGTCTCCGGGGGTAAGCAAGCGGGTGGGATCTGCGATGTGTATCCACAGGCGCTGCTGGCCGTTTTCGAGGAATTCTAAGCTGAGCCCGTCGTCGATTTCGGTGGTGCTTTCGTCGTCGATCGTGTAAACCTTGAGGTGAGTTAAATCGAGACGATCTGCATCGGAGTCGGTTGAGGGTTCTTTTAGGCAGCTTTGCGCCACTTCTAATACCTTTGCCGATAGTTGTAGAGGAATTTGGCTGCGCCGCAAAAACAGGTTTTCGTGGGGACTCCACAGGCCGAGATCGACTAAAAGCCCAAATGCTGCTTCGGGGTTTTCGGGACGTTGTAAGCTGGCTAAAGTTTCTAATGCCGGCGTGCGATGGGTTGCTTCTTCTCCGAGGGTGGCAAACCGTTCTAGGGCATCGAGGCGAGTTCGATCGCTAGGAAGCCAATCTACATTATTTTCCCCAGCCAGTCGCTGTTTGACTCGATCCCAAAATCCTTGGGATTCTTGGTGTCGTTGCTGTTCTACTTCTTGCTGGTGTTTGATTTCGGCTACTTGGGCGGCCGATCGCGGTTCGTAGCGATCGCCCTTTTGTTTGAAATACAGTTTATCAGTTGACAGCAAACAATAAGCTGCATAACATTGCGCCGGAGTGCGATCGGAAAATAGTAAGATTGCCAGGGATTCGGGGTCTGTATTTTCTCCGTCATCCACTAGCAGTTCCCAAGCCACTTCTAGACTCGATGGATCTGAGTAACCTTCTACTTCTTTAATAAATTTGGAAATGTCGGAGGGTTTGTAAGTTTCTCCGACTGTTTCGTAGCTGATTTGTTTGGGCGGTATGCTGTGCGGTTGACCGTTTTCGTCTACGACAACCCAGTTTTTCTTGCCGTCGGGGCGATCGGCAACTGCCAGACGACGGTCGCCGTGCACTCTAAATTCTACTAACGTTCCCTTCTCCACTTGGCAGCTTTATTATTTTATATTTGATATTTTTACTATTACCATTTATCTGGTTACGATCTGGGATTTTAGATTTTGGATGTTGACAACTTTTACATCAATTGTTAAAAATAACATCTAAAAAGTTATGCTTTTCATCCTTTAATCTTTAACTTTTGAGATTTTGACTAAGACTTACGCAGCAGCGACTCAATACAAAATATTGCGATCGATTAGCGACCATCGCTGGCGACAAAAAGACGTTGTTTTCGCGTAAGTCTTATTTCCAGTCCAAAATCTAAAATCTAAAATCCAAAATCCAGTTAACCTTCTTGGTTTACGAAGGGCATCAAAGCTACAATTCTTGCTCTTTTGATGCTACGAGTCAGGTCGCGTTGCTGTCTTGCCGTCAAACCGGTAATCCGGCGGGGCAAAATTTTACCGCGTTCTGTGACGTATTTTTTGAGCAAATCGACATCTTTGTAGTCGATCGGGTCTCCTGGTTTGATTGGCGAAACGCGCCGGCGAAAGTAAGTCATGGTTTGTTCTTTGTTGACTGTTGACTACTGTTAACTGTTAGTTCCTAGTTATTAGCCGTTAGTTGCTAGCCGTCAGGAAAGCATTTGTTAGTTATCTGCTGTTCGCGGGTCAATATCAATTGCCAACTACTGATGACTGATGACTAATGACTAATGACTAATGACTATTTGATCTCTTTGTGGCCAGTGTGCTTGTTGCAATGGGGGCAGAACTTTTTGAGTTCCAGCCGCGCCGTCGTGTTGCGACGGTTCTTGGTGGTGGTGTACCGAGACACGCCTTTGGAGCGTTTGCTCGCGTTGGTTCGGCACTCAGTACACTCTAGGGTAATTATGATGCGGACGCCTTTAGCCATAATTCTAAATAAATTTCGACTAATTTAAACACAATTTATTATCTTCTCACATTGCTCTGCACTTGGTCAAGCAATCTTCTAACTTTGATGTCGAGGGAGTAGCCGCGCTTGGTTCCGATGACCATCGTCCCGCTGAGTCGATCGTGAAAAGCTTGGGGAAACCGGGCGGTGTCGATGAAGGCAGTGCTACAGTCGATCGCCAGCGGCAGCATCAGCAGCAAGACGGCGGCGTTGGTGGATGTGAGTCCGCCTACACCCGCAAAGGCTAGGGCGGCGCAAATGCCCAGCAATCCCTCGCGCTTGCAAAGTTCCTGCACTCCGGGAATCCGTTGGAATCTAGCATCGGCAATTTTCATGTCCAACGCCCAGCGCCCGAGACTTTGACCGTGGTTTTTCCTGACGATGGGTACGCGCAGGATCATCCACAGTAGGACAAAAAAGATGGTTTGGGCGATCGGATTAGTGCCGAGAAGCAAGCTGGGCAACCCAACTGCGATCGCGTCGATGCAGAAAGCAGCAGCGCGACGGCCGATCGATACTTTCGGAAGCAGGGGAACTAAGTCGGAACTCATGGGCAAAAAAAAAGAATTACTTTGAAATGCGTAAGTCCTGTTTCTATCGTAATCGAAATCAAGGGGCTTGGAGCCGTAGGGCATAGGGTCAAGGCGCAGCTACATATTAATAAACCTCATCATGGCTTCCAATATCAACCAATAGAATCACCATTTCTAACAATTCCTCATCTTCAGAGAAATTAAAAATTATTCTGCAATCATATGCAACAGAACAAGACCATAATCCGGCTAACTCCCCTCCTAACTTGTGAGACTTCAAAGATGGCGTAAATGGATCATCTGCCAATAGCCTTAACACCTTAGCAATTTGATCCTTTAATTGTGGATTTTTCTTTGTAATCTTCCTAAAAGACCGATTAAATCCACTACTCCAGACAACTTCCATCATCATCTCCTAGTAAATCTGCGATCAAATCATCAACGCTTCCCCTCTTTGCTGTCCCATTCTTAAAAGCTTCCATCACTTCCTTAGCATTCGCCAAAATTTCATCCCGCCGATTCTCGACCCGTCGCTTGCGGATCAACTCAAACAACTGATCCTGATCTTCTATTGATAAACTCTCGACCTGAGCGATAATTTCTTGTAAAGTCATCATACAGCCTCCTTTAAAGTAAAATCAACGAAATATTTCGCCTCCGCCAAAACCCGATCCTTAATCAAATGGCTTAATCCTTGTTCCGTCACAATATCTATCTTATAAGCTAACATATCTTGCAAATCCATCAAGAGCATCGCCTGGGAACCAAGGCGAAATTTTCTGTAAATCATAATCCACCAAAAGGTCAATATCACTACTCTCATCGACAACACCCCGCGCCACCGAACCAAACACCCGTACATTAAACGCCCCATGTCGCAGCGCCACCGCCAGAATATCCTCGCCCTTGGATTGTAATAACTGTTGTAGTTTCATCATACAATTTCCTCAAGCATCAATTTAATACAAACTGCGTAATGTCTCCAAATGTACGCGCGGCGAAGCTATCCCGTAGGGAATCGCCCCGTCCCCAATCCCCCCTGAAGCAAGTTTTAATCAGACTTGCTCTCGCCGTAATTGCGGTTGTTATCATCTTCAACATTCCTCACTCCTTAATTCCCATGTTTAAAGAACCCGTATCCGAAGCATCGCCGCCGCCAGAAATCCAGAACGTGCTCGCCGGCAAGCGCAAAATTGTGACTGTGGGCGACAGCATCACCGAAGCCGGGAAATACCCCGGAGGTTACGTTTGGCTGCTGCAACGCTATCTGAATGCCCTGTATCCCGATCGCCAAATCGAAGTCGTCAACGCCGGCATCTCCGGTAACAAGGCGAGTGATATGCAGGCGCGTTTTCAGAAAGATGCGATCGACAAACAGCCAGATTTAGTCATGATTAACGCCGGAGTTAACGACGTTTGGCACGCTTTCTTCGACTTCCAAAAGCTTCAGTTTCATCCGCAAGGCAACCTAGCCGCCGGAGTATCGCTGGCAGAATACATAGACAAAATAACCCAAATGGTGCAGGCAGCCAAAGCCGCCGGAATTCGAGTCGCCCTGCTTTCTCCTACTCCCATTCGCGAAATTCTAGACGGCCCGGAAAATCGCCGACTGCAAGAATACGTAGCAGCCATGCGAGAAATTGCCCAGCAAAATCAGTGCTTATTTATTGATTTGAATGCACCTTTTCGCGAAGTAATCGGCACCTATCAAAAACACGCGGGAAAAACTCTGAATTTGTTAGCAGCCGATGGAGTTCACCCGAATCCATCGGGATATCGAATTATTGCTTTTACTATCTTGCGCGGCTTGGGTGTACCCGCCCAGGATATTGAGAACTTGCAGGTAAAAAAGTAACGAAGAAGTTCGGCAACGGATTCTGTAGCGGATGTAACGGATTAACCGATTCACTTAATTCAGAAGCAACCTAGTCTTTACAATTGCTGCGCTAAGAGTTTTCTTCGGACATTAGGGTTAACTGAACCATATTGAATCATAATATCTTGTAGGGGCGGGTTCACCAACAATCTCAAGCAATAATCGAAAATCTCAAAAACCCGCCCCCACCCAATAGTTATGTCGGGGCAGGTTTACTCATCAACCGGCGGATGATACCGCTTCAACCAACAGCTACCGATAATCACCAACGCCACCACAACAATAATTTCAGTCCAAAAAAACGAGAGGAAATCGCTAGCAGTTCCCACTGGTGGTACTCCCGGTTGAGAGTTGCGAATGGCAGGAAAAGCAAACAACATCACACCAGTCCAACTCAGCATTCCCACTTCCGGTAACTTGCCAGATTTCATCACCTTTAATGCTAGCAGCAGCGCCATACTTGACAGCACCCACATAATCACAATAATCACTAAAGCAAAGAATTTCACCGGAATCGAGCGAGTTGCAGAAACATCAATATAAATAAAGATAGACGAATTCTCTTCCATCGGCTTATAACTGATGTCAAAACCGGGAACATCGGCATTAAAATTAAATTCCAGCGGCACGGGATTCAGTTCAAAGGGAGCAAATTTTTTGCCGATAGAAGCCAGCGGATCGATTGAAATAGCCACTTTAGCAATGTGCGTATCAAACGGATAATTATTAATTTTTCCCTTGACTAAGTTAAACTTTAATGCAGGGACAATCATCGGTTTGCCTTCTTTAAAGGTAATTTCCGAATCCACTACATTTGCGCCATTAACTGTCATTAACAAGTCTTGAGCGGGGTAAGTCGGCCCTTTTTTATAGATACCTTTTAGTTCAAACTGTAAACGGGTTTCTAATTCATTTTTAATCGGGTCTACCCCAATTACCGTCATTTTGACCTCAACCAAGCCTTTGGGGGCTACAGTGCTTTCTGGAGCTGGCTTGTAAGGTTCTTGGGCATTAGCATTATGAGAGTAAATAGATAAGATAATTGCCAAGCTTACGGCGATGCTGCAAATTAAAATAAGTATTTTTTTGAGATTTAATTTGTTGACATTTTGCATTTCTTATAGATATTTTACATCTTGAATAGTTCAGGAATTACGAACAGGGACTAAAGAAACCGGGTTTTTTACCATAACTTCGGGTAGTAAGCAAGTATTTTCGTAAAAAACCCGGTTTCTGGGCACCGTGTAAGAGGCGGACTTTGTTTGTCTATTCGCGATTTTAATTGCCGACTATTACGAACTACGAATCCATAGGAAGCAGTACATTTGGTGTAAAACTGCCGTGCAAACCGTAGGGAATGTGCTGTTTTAAATGCAGGCGCGCTACTGGGCCTTTGGTGATGTCGCTAGCATCTAAAATCACTAAGGTCGATCGATGATTAGCTGCATCATACATCAAAACTAGCAGCCAGCCGTCATCCTCCGCCATAGCATCGGGACGGGGAACAAAGACAGGTTCTCCCGCAAAACCGCGCGGCGCAACACTCCACACTTGCCTTTCACCAGTCACGAAATCAACTTTGAGAATAGCTTGCAAAGGAGCATTCCCCGTGGGAGAATCTGCGGCACCGATGTAAAGATATCGGTAAGGTTGTCCGACATTATTTGGATGCAAAGTCGGAAACTCACAGCACCGACTTTCAACAACTTGATGCTTGACAGTTTTCTCGTTTAAATTGAGCTGAAACCGCCACAATTCCCCCGCTGGAATAGTGTTAAAATCAATCTCCAGAAAATCGCCGTCATGTTCTACTGTTGGAAATGATTCGTAGCAAACTGAGTCCACAAAAACTTCGCCGTCTTCTTCCCATGCGTTGCAGTGGTGGAAGACAAAACAAGGTTCGGTTTCTAATATCTTCACCTCGTCAGTGCCGTTGCGGGGAATTAAAATTGCTTGCGTGGGCTTGTTTGGCGAAAATTGAATGCACTGGGCCGCACTCCGAAATCCTAACAAGAATGGTAGGGGATTGAAGCTGACGGGATTTTGGAAGAATATGCAGTAATTCGGGGTAATTACCATGTCGTGCAGGAAGGCAAAACCGGGGATTGCGTGGGCGTGTTTTTGTAAAAGTTTGCCGCTTGTGTCGAGTTCGTAAATGGTAATTGTACTTGATAAACCGGGCTTGACGGAAAAGTTGACTAATCTGTCTCCGGCTCCATTTTTGCCTTTTTCAATTCGGGGGTGGGCGGCGAAGGCTTCACCGGGTTCTAAGATGCCGTCTAGGGTGTCTAATCCGAGTGTTTCTAGGCTGCGGGGGTCGAGTCTGTAGGGCTGTGCTGCTTCCCAGAGTGCTAGCAGTTTGTCGCCCCAATAAATGATGTTTGTGTTGGCTATGTTTTTGATTTTGACATCAAAGATGTTGGCTGGCCAGCCTCCGGGTTTCTGTGTGCCGAAAACGCCTCGGTGCAGGATTTTTCCGGCTTTTTGTTCGGCGAGGTAGCCTTCGGTGCGGACGAATCTGTTGCGGAAGTGGGCGCGGCCGTCGGAAATTGCGATCGCACAAACCATCCCGTCGCCGTCGAAGGGGTGATGGATGCGCTGGCCGTTGACATCTAGCAATCCGGGCCCGTTGCGAAAGAATGTGCCTTGTAAGCCTTCTGGGATTTCGCCTTCTATGTCGTCAATCCAGTAGTCGGATTCGTTGGGTTGGGATTCGTAGCCGCGCTGCCAGTCTGTGCGATCGTATGATAAGCTTTTGGCTGCTATTTGAGATTCGGAAGTTTGTAAGTTTTGCATTGGTGGAATAAGTTTTTATTGATTTAACCGCAGAGGGCGCAGAGGGCGCAGAGAGAAAGAAATAAAGTAAGAAAAAAGGAGATGAAAGGAGATGAAAGGAGATGAAATCAAACTAGAAAGATATTCGCAGTCAATTTTCTTCCTTCTTCCTTCTTCCTTCTTCCTTCTTCCTTCTTCCTTCTTTTGCGTTAGTCAGATCGGCGTTTTTCTGATCTGACTGTCGGTACTAAGTCTGGAAAGTATTCGGGTATGAAGTTCTGGCCGCCTTGTTTTGCGCCTCCTAGTTCTGGTTGTAATAAGGGGAGTAATTCTTGATTGTTTTGGTCGCTGAGTTCTGCATTTTCTGCGGGAAGCCAATTTAGGAATGGCAGGGGTAGCAGTGTGGAGAGGTTGGTGATGGTTATTAGCAGCCAGAGGTTGTCGAAATTGCGATCGGTAATTCCGAGTAAGTGGGTCAAAAGTGCACCGCCTTCGTGGGAAATAAGTCCGGCTAAGTTGGTGACTGACATCAGCACTGCAAATAATGTGGCTTCGACACCGGGAGGACACAATCGCGCTGAGAGCACCAGCACTGGCATATAGGCAATTTGTCCGATTACTGTCAGGATCAGGCTGTCTCCGATGCTGAACCACTGGTCGTCTATTCCTAATGCTCGGTTGGCATGAGTTACTAATAATAATGTAGTCAAGCCCAAGGCTGTTGCAATGACTGTTGACCAGCCGAAAATTACTCTAAATGGAATTGCTTTGAGGTATCGCTGAAACAGCCAAATGCCGAGGAGAGAAGCAATGCTGGTGACGAGGCGCACTCGACCGAGAAATTCTGGTTGAAAGCCTAGTTCGTTGGTTGTGAAGAAGAAGAAGGCTGAGTCGGAGCTTGGGGTGGCTTGCCACAGGAATAGAAAGGCGGTGGGCAACCAAATTGTTTTTTGGGTAACAGCTTGCCGCAGTTGTTTGAATTGGTTTTTTACTGTTGCAAAGTCGGTTTTTTTGTTGACTTTTTCTTCGGTAATTAACCAGGCTGTTGCTGATACGATGAGCGGGAATGATGCGGTAATTAAAAAGATGGTGTTGGTGCCCAAGTGTTGCATCAGGTAGCCGCTGAGGTAGGCGGTGATTAGTCCGCCGAGGGCTGATGCGCCCCAGGATAAGGATTGCAGGGAACCTGCGTCGGCGACGGATTCTTTTCTAGCTCTTTCGACTATGAGGGAGTCGGCGATGACGTCGCTGACGGCGAGGGAGAGGGAACTTAGGGCGATCGCCCCTGTGGCGGCCAGTGGCGTGTGTACAATTGTTGCAAGGCTCACCCATGCTGACGTGCCCAAGAGCCCGGAGAGGACGATGTAAGGTCGTCTGCGGTAGCCGAATATGGGCAAACCGTCCGACATGAAGCCGAACAAGGGTTTGATAATCCAAGGTAGGGCGACAACACCCATCATTGCTGATACTTCGGCCGGAGTCATGCCAAGATCGTCTTTCAGGAAGAAGCTGACGGCTAAGCGAGCTAGTCCGAGAATGCCTTGGACGAAGTAAATCAGTAAGATGGCTATGAGTTCGGGGGTTGGCTCATTCCCAAAGAATACTTTTTCTTTTAAAGATTCTTTGAGTTTGCTGGCGCCAGAGGGTGAAAGAAGCATTTTTGCAATATTTCTTAATGAATCTAAATATTATATAACACATTCTTAATGGGTTGCGGAAACTGTCGGAGGTGGGATATTAAGGTGACGGGCGACTGCCAGCGGGTATAAAATTGTGATGAGCTTGGATTTAAGGATTTTTTGCGATCGATGAAAGCAGAAATTAGAATTGTCTCTCTGGCGGTGGTTTTGGTTTGAGGATTTGGGGTTAATCTAGCCTTATGGCTCAGCGATTTCGATCGGTTTCTGTAGATGGCGTTGATGCGCCTGCTGATTTGTTTGAAAGAAATAAACACAATATTTCTCAGTGGCCGGTGGTGACTACTTTTCGTCTGGGAGAACGCTTGCAAGCGGTGACTGGAAATAATGCTAATCAAATTATGATTGCTGACTCTCAGGGTAAACCTTGGTTGCCGATTTCAACGGATAAGGGTAATTGTTTTGTGCGGGCTAACAGCCGTTTTATTAAGCCGATTAGGGAAAATCCTACTAATTTTAAACCTTTGAAATAAGGAACACTCACAATCACAGACGGGACGCCTGTCCCACTAAGAACGAACCATAAAAAAGGAGAACTTATTCAATGAAAATAAAGAGTTTAGATCATGTGACTATCTTGGTGAAAGGCAACAATGCTTTCGCGATCGACCTTTATAACAAACTGCGCCACGAAGAAGGAAACCTTTTCTTCTCTCCCTACAGCATCTCAACAGCGCTGGCGATGACTTATGCGGGTGCTAGAAGCGAGACAGCTTCGGAGATGGACAATGTTTTGCACTTGCAGCTAAAACAAAAGCACCTGCACCCAGCCTTTGCTGCACTGATAGCTGACCTCAATATGGGTCAAAATTCCGGCTATCAACTGAACACTGCTAATCGACTTTGGGGACAGCAGGGGTTTCATTTCCTTGATGTGTTTCTTCAAACTACCCAAGAATACTACAACGCTGCACTAGCATTTGTGGACTTTATGGGAGCTACTGAGGAGACTCGTTGGACGATTAACACTTGGGTGGCGCAACAAACTCAGGAGAAGATTCAAAACCTAATTTGTGCAGGGATTTTAACCAAAGATACACGATTGGTTTTGACTAATGCTATCTATTTCAAAGGCAACTGGGCAAGTCAGTTCGAGCCAATTTCCACAAAGGAAGAACCCTTTACAATTGCACCATATCGGCAGGTTAATGTGCTAATGATGTACCAGAAAGGAGCGTTCCGCTACGCTTCCCTAAAAGACCTAGAAGTGCTGGAACTTCCTTATGTGGGCGATCGGCTATCTATGGTGATTCTCTTGCCAAGGAAGCTGGATGGGTTGGCTCAGTTGGAGCAGCAATTGACAATCGAAAACTTGAAGAAATGGCTATCTTCACTCTCCCTAATGAGCGAGTTATTAGTTTGGTTGCCTAAATTTAAGCTGACTTCAGAGTTTGAACTCAACCAAGCACTTTCAGAGATGGGGATGCCGCTTGCTTTTGATAGGGAAAAGGCTGACTTTACTGGCATGACAACTGCGGAAACTGACTTATCTAACCTAAGTAATGAGCAAGGGCTGTATATCTCAGCGGTAATTCACAAAGCTTTCGTCGATGTGAATGAGGAGGGGACTGAGGCGGCGGCGGCTACAGCGGTTGTGATGCAGGATAGGAGCCTTTCACCAATGTTTAGAGCCGATCGCCCTTTTATGTTTCTGATTCGGGACACTCAATCGGATAGTATCTTATTTCTGGGTCGTATGGTTGATCCACTGGCTGATTAGAATTTAAAACGAAGGAACCGCGAAGGCGCAAAGGACGCGAAGCAAGAAAAGAGAGATCTCACAACTACTGGAAGGAGTATTTTATGATTGTAAATCCTGAAAATGTGCCGGATATTACAGGCTCGAATTATCCCCTGCAATTTCAATCTGCGGTGGCGGGAAGGGTGAAGAAACGCTTGGGTGATGCTGCGGGTTTGCAGAATTTTGGGGTAAATTTGGTGAGACTTGCGCCGGGAAGTTGTTCTGCTCTGAGACATTGGCACTCTCGTCAAGATGAGTTAGTCTATGTTCTGGAAGGGGAGATTACTCTGATTTCTAATGCGGGTGAGGAAGCGCTGCAACCGGGTATGGCGGCTGGTTTTCGGGCGGGTGATGCTGATGGGCATCATTTGGTTAACCGCACGAATTCTGTTGTTGTTTATCTGGAAGTTGGCGATCGCACTCCGGGAGATTCAGCGAATTATCCCGATGATGATTTAGTTGCTAAATCTCACGATAATAGCTGGATTTTTACTCGCAAAAATGGCGAGATTTATGAGGGTTAAAAAATTATGAGTCAAGTCAATCTTTGGGGCTCGGCGGAACACGCTTTGTGGTATCTGGCTAAGGCTGATGGTATTCCTCACCGCACTGAGGGTGAGGCGGTTTTGTTGGAGGAGGTGCCGAAAACTGTGCGCCGTATTCTGGATGTAGGTACGGGTGATGGACGGTTGTTGGGTTTGCTTAAGTGCGATCGCCCGAATGTTGAGTGTGTGGCGATCGACTTTTCGCCGACAATGCTGGAAAAAGCCAGAATTCGCTTTGCTGATGATAAGAATGTCACGGTAATCGAGCACAATTTTGACGAACCGCTGCCGGATTTGGGCAAGTTTGATGCGATCGTTTCTAGTTTTGCTATCCATCACGTAAAGGACGATCGCAAATTTGACCTTTACACCGAGATTTTCGAGCTTTTGGAACCCGGAGGCATTTTTGGCAATTTGGAGCACGTAGCATCCCCAACAAAGGCTTTACACGAGAAATTTCGAGAGGCGCTCGGTATTAGCGATTCGCCCGACGATCCGTCTAATAAATTGCTCGATGTGGAAACGCAATTGCGCTGGTTTAGAGAAATTGGTTTTACAGATGTAGATTGTTATTGGAAGTGGCGCGAACTCGCTTTATTAGTTGGGGTGAAACCAACCGCATCGCCATCAGATTAGGAGCGCAAATTAAATAACTTACAATTTTAATTGTGATTGTGGGATGGGCGTCCCGCCCGCTCTTTCCAAAGTTATTAGCCGTGGTGCAATATCTCAAATCGTTGGGACTTTAGTCTTCTGAATCTGTGGACTAAATTCCGAACGATCAAACCTTGTTTATCGCTTGAAGTCGAGACTTGCCGTGTCTGATAACGAACCTGCACCGCATTTGCACCTCCTTTCTAGCTTTGAATTGGGATGGGATGGTTTGATGAATCTCATTTACGAGCTAGAACCTGCTGACGAAATACCGGAAACTGATTTAGAACACCACTTTATTATCATAGCTAAAAATGATTTTCGGGCGAGTTTTATGTTTAATGGAAGTTGGCAAGAGGTAGATTATGCCAGCGGCGATATTGCAATTATTCCTGCTATGGTAATTTGAGCTTGGAAAAACTGAGTAGTGCGGTGCAGATTAGTTCGCATTATTTTGTGAGTTTGTTCAAGCAATCTACAGGAGTACACCCCATCAGTATGTGATGAAATGTCGCATCGAGAGAGCAAAGCAGTTGCTTCGGCGGCGGGAGTTGACTCTTGTGGAAATTTGCTGACGGGGTGACAGGTTGCCTGAAAATCAGACAGTCAGGCAATCCTAGACAAATTGCCTAGAAAAAGATAGAGTAAGAAAGCTTCTTACCCAAAAACAATTAAATGATACCAGAATTATATCATGCCCATTTGTCAGAAAAGCTGACACCTTCTAATTACTTATTGACAATTTTATTGATTCAAGTAGTGCAATCGATTAAAGAAGTTACATTGGAAAGCATAGCAACAAAACTAGGGATGCCCATTAAATTTTAAAGTAGAAGAAAAAAGATTCAGAGATTTTTATCGGAGGATGAATGGAGTCTAGATAATATTTGGTTGCCACTGGTGATTGGTTGGACCAAAGGTAATGTCAAACAAAATAAGGTTGTATATTTAGCAATAGACAAAAACGAAATGGCAATCAAATAATATTTTGATGGTCAGCATGATTTGGCGAAAAAGAGCTATTCCTATCTATTGGAAAGTTCTTGACAAACAAGGGAACAGCACATTAGAAAATCAACAATTAGTATTAACGCCAGTATTCGCCGGCTTATCAGATTATAAATTGCTCGTGTTAGGAGATCGTGAATTTTGTAGTGTTACCCTGGCAAACTGGCTGAGGGAGAAGAAAGTAGATTTCTGTTTACGACTAAAAAAAAATGTTTGTATCAAGACGGAATTAGAGTTATGGACTGAACTAAAAATGCTAGGATTAGAGCCAGGAAATAGCTTTTTCAATCAAGAAGTAACAATCCGAAAAACCGCACCAATTACGGGGTTTAATTTAGCCGGTAAGTGGCTGGGTAAATATCGAAATATTACTACAGAAGAACCTTGGTATATTCTGACAAGCTTGGCAAATATACAAGCAGCAGTTGATGCTTATGCAAAAAGATTTGGAATTGAAGAAATGTTTAGAGACTTTAAGGGTGGAGGATATAACCTAGAAAGGACTAATCTTACGGGCGAGCGATTGAGTAAATTATTAATTCTGTTATCACTAGCATACTTGAAGAGTATAATCCAAGGGATAAAAATTAAGTCAAAACAAGTTCAAGAATATCTAAGTAGAAAAACAGAAAGTCACAGAAAATATGCACGTCATAGCACTTTTTATATTGGACTTTGGGGTGAATCATGGGTCGATTCGATGTTTGGTAATTGGCAGGTTGTTGTTGAATTAATGTCTTTGTCCCCACATAAACTACCTAATTATCAACAAGGCTTAAGAGCTATGAGGCTTATTCTATCAGCGTTATAGGCGACTTGTCGCCCCGACAGGGAAATTTGTCATCAAGTCGGCTTTCAAAGTCAGAGTCATTTTACCAGAGTGTTTCGCCAACAGGTTAAAACTACGCCAAAGGCTTATAGAAACGATTTGGCTGGCGATTCCATAGATATTGATATGGTTTGAAAGAGCGATCGCGATCGTGGGTATCAGCATCAACCGCTTCGGGCGGCAACTGTCCTGACACGGGTTTCCTTTTAAATTGCTTCCTAAATTTTTCTGTATAATATGCTTTTATGGGGTTCGCTCCAGAAACTTTCGGGGTATTACATCGAATTGGGTATGTTATCTAGAAACTTTTAGTGCGATCGCCCTATGTTGGGTAGATGTACTTAAATTTTCTGTAGAATACTTTGTTATGTTTCCTATAAGGATACGATCGCTTAGGATAAATTCATGGTAAAGCTCAAAGAAAGAATAGAAGGAGGTGTTTATGGGCTATTGATAGGTGATGCCCTTGGTGTACCTTATGAGTTTCATGCACAAACTGAAATTCCTCCTGTATCGGAAATAGAATTTACCCCACCTGACTATTTCGATCGATCGCATAAAACTATCGCACCTGGAACCTGGTCTGATGATGGGGCACAAGCACTTGTTCTGTTGTCTTCCCTCCTAGATTGCGGAAGATTAGATATTGACAATTTTGGCACGAGATTAGTTGATTGGTATGAAACTGGGTATATGGCAGTCGATGGCAATGTGTTTGATGTTGGCATCCAAACAGGTCAAGCTATTAGAAAACTAAGATTAGGAGTTAAGGCAGCAATAGCTGGACAAACTGAACAAGCCAAGGGCAATGGTTCATTAATGAGAGTTCTGCCGCTGGCACTATGGCATAAAGGTAGTGATGAACAACTTGTTAACGATGCTCATCAACAGTCAGTTGTGACTCATGGACATCTTAGATCGCAAATATGTTGTGCTTTATACTGTTTGTGGGCTAGGTACACTTTAGAGGGAAAAGCCAATTCTTGGAAAGAGGCAGTAACCAAAATTAAAGAAATCTATGGTCAAGACTCAGATGAATATGCAGAACTAATGTGGGCAGTAAGACCTGACGATAGTATTGATGGGCAGGGAAGTGGCTATGTGGTTGATACTTTACGTTCTGCTAAATGGGCGATGAAAAAAAATACTTACGAAGAGGTTGTAAAAGCTGCTATCTCTCTGGGTAGAGATACAGATACAACGGCGTGTGTGGCGGGTGGGATAGCTGGAATACGCGATGGAATGAAAGCAATTCCTAAAAGATGGCTCGCTGATTTAAGAGGTAAAGATATTTTATATTCAGAGTTACAAAAATTAGTCGATTGGAGATGTAGGTAGGGAGCATCTCAGCTTTGCATTTATATAGTGCTGTCCTCGCTCGCGTATTATACGATACGCGAGCGAGGACAGCACTATAAGAAAAAATGCTTTTTACAAAAATGAGATGCTCCCTGTAGGTAGAAGGCGGCATAACAACTCTGCAAACAAACGAATGATGCGATAAAAGTCTAAATCTGTGTTTTGAAAATAACCAACAGAGTATTGAGAAGAAAACAGGCGAACTCTTAAGCCAAACCATACAAAAAGCAACCGTTTTTTGGAGTAGCAAGCAAATTGAACCTCCAATTTACACTTTTAGTTAGTTGGGATGGAAGATATTGTGCGATCGATCGCACATTGGGATCTTACCCAGTTAGAGGGCTGTTTTAAGAGTTATTAACCAAACGATCGAATTAACAACAAACAAAAAGGTATAAAAAATATAGATTGATGGAGCGCAGATAGCTCTCCATAAAGAAGGCATTTTAATTGTTTTTAATGAACCGAGCGGGTGAACAAGACCTTCAGGAATTGAGCGAGTATTAAAACTTTCATTTAAGGCGCTTTCATTATTCAAGAATTGGGTAATTGCATTGACTCTTTGCAGGTAATAAAATTGCACCTTCCAGTAGGTAGCTTCTAAAAACCAAAAACCAAAAATTATAACGTATCCTAGGGGAACCAACGCATCTATTTTGCTTGTAAAAACCCAACCAATCAAGGCTACCCAAATGGTAATTGCCGCAGTTTTTAATTGCATCAGAATTGTTGTGAAGTTAGCTATTTTTTTCTCTAGTTCCTCTGCTCCTTTTTGCAGCATTGCTAGCTGAAATTCAAATCGATCCATGTTTGATTCCGCGAATGTTTATATTAGAGTTATCGAAAAAATTATAATCTTTTTTTCTTTCGGTGTCGTTATAGAACTTCGCCTGACGCACCCTACAAGTCGATTTTAGATTATATAGTAAGGTGCGTCAGCTCCCGAAATTCCCGATCGCCATTAGAGAACTTCGCCTGACGCACCCTACAAGTCGATTGTTGTGTGACAGTTGCGTCCAGGACTATTAAAGTCACGCACCTTACTGAATTAAATTAAATCCGGTACTTTGGGTTTAATTCGGCGCTCGTACCAGTTCATTAACGGGGTGGCGCTAATGCCGTGTACTATCACAGAAATTACGATAGTTGTAAAGGTTATCCAGGCTACTTTCTCGGCAGTTTCGCCTTTCAAACCGTGACCCAAAGCATAGGTAAAATAATAGATAGAACCGACGCCACGAATGCCGAACCAACCGAACAGCAATCGGCTGGCGGGATGCAAAGGACTGCCGATCGTACTAATCCAAGCTCCCACAGGCCGAATCAAAAAAATTAACAATCCACCTACTAAAAGCGAGTAGCCGCCATATGCCAACATAGGTTCTAGGCGCAGGAGCGAACCTAATAGTAAAAGAGTTGCTACTTCCATTAACTTTTCAATGCGCTCGGTAAAGTGCAGTTGGGAAAGCGGTTTTTCTGGATCGCGGTAACTGCGCTGCACGACAATTCCTGCTACAAAAACTGCGAGGAATCCGTAGCCGTTGACTACTTCTGTGAGGGAATAGGTGAGCAGAATTGTGCTGAGAGCGATGAAATCTTCCATTAATTGGTCGGCCGGTCTGTAGCGTTGCAATCTTAAATCGATCCAGGTGACGGCTTTAGCTACTAAAATTCCCATGACGATACCTGCGGCGATCGCCCAAATTAAGTCAACTGCTGCCCATTGCAAAAACCAGTTCGACAAATTGTCATCTTTGATCGCATAAATACCGAAGTAAACAAAGGGAAAAGATAAAGCATCGTTTAAACCACCTTCCGATGTTAAACCAAAACGCAATTCATCGCTATCGTCTATATTAGCTAATTGAACTTCTGAGGCTAAAACTGGATCGGTGGGAGCGAGAATTGCTCCTAATAAAATAGCCGACCCCCAATCTAATTTCACAAACCAATGAGCTAGCGCAGCCACAGCAAAAATCGAAATTGGCATTAAAAAACCGATCAGCCGCGCTGTGGAATTCCAAGCCCAAAGTTGCAGCGGGCGATTCATTTTTAAGCCGCAACTGAATAGAGAAACAATTACTACAAATTCTGTAAGTCTTTCTAAAAATATAGCTTCGGGGCGCAATTGAATTAGGTTGATGCCGTAGGGCCCCAATCCGATACCGACAATTAAATAAATTAAAGCATAAGAAAGTGGCAATCGCGAAATCCATCCCGAAGCCAAGGTGACTGTCAGCAAGAGGATGCCAATTGCTAGCAAGTTGAGAATGTAAGGATCTACCATGACGCACTTGTAATCAGTTTAACAATTGCGACTATAACAGGTAAATACTTTTAGCGCATCCGTCCTATGCTATAGTCTGCTACCCTCCGAAAGTTGCAGTTGTTAAGTAGAAGGAAGAAGGAAGAAGGAAGAAGGAAGAAGGGACAAGATATACACAGCAAGCTGGAGATCGATCCGTCTTTTATGTTTAATTAGGTGGACTTACTTATACAACTGTCAACCCTTCGGCTTCGCTCAGGGCGAGCTGTCAACCCTTCGGCTTGCTTCGACTTCGCGGGATCACAAGTCGCTCAGGGCGAGCTGTCAACTGTCAACTGACTAATTAGGAGCCCCGCTTTTTTCGGTAGCGATGATGTGCAAATCTACGTGTTTGAGCGATCGCACTAACTTTTGAGTCAAGGAGCCGCGCAGCAGCAAATTCCACCGGGATTGCTGGCTTTCGCCGACCACAATTTGAGTAATTCGATACTGTTTGGCTACATCCGAAATTGCTTGGGCTATATTGTTACCGTTTACCCGCAAAAATTGTCCGTTAAATTCCTTACATAGTTTCTCACAAGTTTCAACGTGCAAGCTTTCCGGTTTTGTTAAAAATTTGTCTGGATCGTTTACAAACACAGCATAAAACGGGGCATTCATGTAGTTAGCAATCCTCGCGCCGCGCCGCAGCAGTTGCAAGGAATTGGGATAAGTAGAGAGGCATACTAAAACTCGTTCGTGAATGTTGCAAACTTGACCTTTTAAAGTTCCTGCATCGTCTTCAACACTGTCTGCAACTTCTCGCAGGGCGAGTTCTCGCAAAGCAATTAAATGACGGCGCTGGAAAAAGTTTTTTAAAGATTGTTCAATTTTTTCGGGAGCGTAAATTTTGCCTTCTAACAACCTTGTTTCTAAAGTTTCCGGCGTGACATCGATAACCACTATTTCGTCAGCAGTTTCGAGGACGCTATCGGGCACTCGCTCTCGCACGACAACTCCAGTAATTCGAGCTACTAAATCGTTGAGACTTTCTATGTGCTGAATGTTGAGCGTGGAAAAAACATCAATTCCAGCATTGAGAATTGCTTCGACATCTTGATGTCGTTTTTCTCGCAGAGAACCGGGAATATTTGTATGAGCCAGTTCGTCTACTAATGCTAGTTGAGGGCGGCGTTCTATGACTGCTTCCGCATCCATTTCTGCGAGCTTTTTTTCGCTTCGCAGCATAGTTTTTCGCGGGACTATTTCCAGTCCTTCAGCTTTAGCTGCTGTTTCTTTCCGCCCGTGAGTTTCTAACAGTCCGACAGCCACATCTATGCCTTCAGATTTAAGCCTGTGTCCTTCTTCTAGCATTCGGAAAGTTTTGCCGACACCGGGGGCCATCCCGATAAATATTTTGTGCTTTCCCCGGCGACGCGGGCGATCGTAAGTGCGGTTTGGTTGGGCGTAAACCTCATCTGGATTGTTTGTGAGTTCGCTAGAGTGAATCATAGCAGTTGACTGTTGACTGTTGACTGTTGACTGTTGACTGTTGACTGTTGACTGTTGGCTGTTGACTGTTGACTGTTGACTGTTGGCTGTTGACTGTTGGTAGTTGGTACAAATAACAACTAACAAATAACAAATAACAACTAACAAATAACAACTAACAAATAACAACTAACAAATAACAACTAACAACTGACTCTAAACTATTGTAAACCGTCGAGAGCTAAATTTAGTTTGAGGACGTTAACTCCCGGTTCGCCGAAAATTCCGAGAAATCTGCCGTCTGTATTTTTGGATACCAACATTTCTACTTGATTGAGATTTAGCGATCGCACTTTTGCTATCCGCTCAACTTGCGCCCTAGCTGATTCTACACTAATGTGCGGATCGAGCCCAGAGCCGGAGGTGTAGACTAAATCTGCCGTCGGTTTGATGCCGG
Organism: Microcoleus sp. A2-C3; assembly: GCF_036706065.1. Classification (NCBI taxonomy): domain Bacteria; kingdom Bacillati; phylum Cyanobacteriota; class Cyanophyceae; order Oscillatoriales; family Microcoleaceae; genus Microcoleus; species Microcoleus sp. A2-C3. Next base: position 80,225 of record NZ_JAUBVX010000025.1, read on the forward strand.
CTTGGTTGAGGCGGGCTATTTCTACTTCCACGCCTTGAAAACCATCTTTCTCATTACCTCGCTTCAGCAAATCCGAGTTAGTGGGTGCAAGGTTGCTAGCTCCAGAAAACCCCGTTCTCTGACTTAAATTATCGGCCTTTGTCGGGTCGAAATCAGTAGGTGCAAAGCTACTGTAATTTGTGGTTGTGGGGCGACTCCAAAAATATTTATCCGAGCTGAAAGATTGACCAATTAACGATGAACCGACTACAACTCCCTGCTTAGTAATTAAGCTGCCGTTAGCCTGCGAGTTGAAGGCGACTTGACCGATTACTAGCACGATTAAGGGATAAATAATTGCGGTGATTCCCCACAAAACTAAAGTCACGCGAATTGCTCTGATTAATTCTCTCATAAATTACCTCAATGAATAAGGAAGTTCGGCAACGGATTATGTAACGGATGTAACGGATGTCTTTGGAACTCAGAAACCGGGTTTTTGCGAAATATTTCGTTTTAGCCCGCAGATTCGGGAAAAAACCCGGTTTCTAATAGTCGGAATGTAGATGTTTAACTAAAATCTTTCTGGTTGAAAAATTACAGTAAACAAATAAACTGCGAGTCCGATGATTACTAAACCCAAAAGGCTTAAACCCCATGCAGCTTTTTTAGTTAAACTTTCATCTGTAGCGGCATACACAGCGGGAGCTATTATCAAATTAAAGCACATTACTAGAAATAGCTGCACCGGGATTGGGTGGCGCTGCCACAGCATTTGTCCTAACTCAACGGTGTCTTGAAAATCTCTAGGCAAAATATCATTCAGCAAATCGTTTCGTTTCATAATTCCTCTTGTTTTTCGATTATGTTTCTTGACAAATTGCAGCAAATATGTTTTGATTATGCTTCCTCTTGTCCCTCGCGCAGTTGATTGCGAAACTCAACTACAGCATCGTATTGATCGGGGATATTGGCACAACGAACGAACAATGTTAAATCCAAATCAGGTAGCAATTCACTGCGATCGACTTGTTTGTATTCTTCGTCTTGCAAACGGTACAGGGCTAGCTTGCCTTTTTTCCAAAACCATACTTCGGGAACCTTGACTCGCCTGTAGATTTCCAGAGTATTTACTCCGCCGCTGGTGACAACTACTTCTATTACAATGTCGGGAATCTCTTTCTTAGTTTCCAGATTGAATGATTCATCAGGCTCTTTTCTTCCTCCTAGTTGGATACTGCCGAGAGTCTTGCTACCACGCTTGTAAAATCGGATGTTTGTGTGTTGAAAATAAGCCAGCAGTAAGAGACTGATAGTGCTTTTACCATCTTCATGTTCTACTGAAAGAGGAGACATAATATCTAAGGTTCCATAGAGGTAGGCTAGCCGCACATTTGGAAAATCTTCTAAAGCTGCTTCTATTGCTTCCAATTTCTCCCAGCTAACATCATAAAGCGTGAGGCACTGGTTGCTTTCACTGACTGGTTTATCCAAAAGTTGAGGATTCATAGGTCATTTTGCAATGAGTGGTTTTCAGATGAGCGTCGAGGCAGAACCTCTAAATCTATTCTATCCATTAAATCTCGTACTCTGCTCGCTACCGAACCTCTATGCTAGCCCGATCGCAGTAATAAACACATCAATGACTTTGATGGCGATAAACGGTGCGACTGCTCCGCCTAATCCGTAGATTAAAATGTTCCGCTGCAATAGTTGATTGGCACTCAGCGGTCTAAATTTGACCCCGGTTAATGCTAGGGGAATTAAGGCGGGAATAATTAAAGCATTGTAAACTAATGCGGATAAAACTGCTGATTGACCGCTGGCTAAACCCATGATGTTTAAAGCGCCAACTGGAGCAAACATTGCCGGAATAATTGCAAAATATTTGGCGATGTCGTTGGCTAGCGAAAATGTGGTTAGCGCGCCGCGAGTAATTAGCAATTGTTTGCCGATTGTTACTAAGTCAATGAGTTTTGTGGGGTCAGAATCTAAGTCCACCATGTTGGCGGCTTCTTTGGCGGCTTGGGTTCCAGAATTCATCGCGAGTCCGACGTTTGCTTGGGCTAGGGCGGGTGCGTCGTTGGTTCCGTCTCCCGTCATTGCTACTAATTTGCCTTCGGCTTGTTGCTTGCGAATTACTTCGATTTTGTCCTCTGGAGTTGCTTCGGCTATGAAGTCGTCAACCCCGGCTTCGTCGGCAATTACTGAGGCTGTAATGCGGTTATCTCCGGTGAGCATGATGGTGCGAATTCCCATTTTTCGGAGTTGGTCAAACCGATCGCGAATTCCCGGTTTAATCACATCTTTCAAATAGATAATTCCGTAGGTGTCGCTACCTTGACAAACACCTAACGGCGTGCCTCCCAACCGCGAAACCCGCTCGTAAGCTTCATCGAGATCCGCGCCGATATTGCCGCCGCGCGATCGCACAAAACCCTTCACCGCATCCACCGCACCCTTGCGAACCTCCGTACCATCGGGTAAATCGGTACCCGACATCCGCGTTTTTGCGGAAAAATCAAGCCCGGTGGCTCCTCGATCGTTGGTGCGATCGAACTCGGCGACTGCGCCCGACTTTTCGGCCAAACGGACGATCGACTTTCCCTCTGGCGTGTCGTCAAACACACTCGCAGTCAGCGCTACCTGCGCCACTTGTTGCAGCGAATGACCGTTTACCGGAATGAATTCCTCGGCTAAACGGTTGCCCAGCGTAATCGTCCCCGTTTTGTCCAAAATCAGCGTATTCACGTCACCACAGGCCTCAACGGCGCGTCCAGAGGTCGCTATCACGTTAAACTGAGCGACGCGATCCATCCCCGCAATGCCGATCGCGCTCAACAAACCGCCGATCGTTGTCGGGATCAGCGCCACCAGCAGCGAAATCAGCGTCACCACGCCCACAGGAGTTTTCACATAATTGCCGATCGGCGGAATCGTCGATACCACAATCAAAAACACCAGAGTCAGCACCGCCAGCAGCACCGTCAGAGCGATCTCGTTCGGCGTTTTTGAGCGTTCTGCGCCCTCCACCAGCGCGATCATCCTGTCCAAAAAGCCCTTACCTGGGTCGGCCATCACCCGCAGCGTCAGCTCGTCGGAGAGGATGCGCGTACCGCCGGTGACGGAACTGGCGATGTCCGAACCCGGTTCCTTCAGCACCGGTGCGGATTCGCCGGTGATCGCAGATTCGTCCACCGATGCGACACCTGCGATCACTTCGCCGTCAGCGGGAATGACATCGCCTGCGATCACCTTAATTTGATCGCCCCGTCTCAAAGATGTCGAACTAACTTCCTGGATTGAACCGTCTGGTAGGAGTTTGCGGGCTGTTGTATCTGCTTTGGTCGATCGCAGTGCATCTGCTTGCGCTTTCCCGCGCCCTTCTGCTACCGCTTCCGCGAAATTAGCAAATACTAAAGTAAAGAACAAAATGAACGTGACTAAACCGTTAAAAACTACCTGATTGTTGCCTGGAACTGGGCCGAACAGCGTGGGGTCGATCGTCAAAAGTGCAGTTACAATTGTGCCAACCCACACCACAAACATCACTGGGTTTTTCACCATTACCCGTGGATCTAGCTTGATAAAAGCTTCTTTAAAAGCTCTTTGATAAAGACCTTTTGTATTTGCTTTGGGTGTGTGTTTGCGAGACTCGCGAGAGCCTCTGGAACGGGGAGTTTTTTCGGAATTGGGGGAATTGGAGGAAGCCATAATTTGGATTTTTAATGAACCGCAGAGGACGCAGAGAGCACAGAGAATGAGAAGGGTGAGGTTGATCTTTTTTCGCTACTGAGGTGGAGGAGTTGGTGTTCCCAGAGGCGATGGCGCAGATACTGGTGCTGCTTCTAATTTGCTGCTGCTGATTTCGTATCCTTCAGCAATTGGCCCTAAAGCTAGGACTGGGAAAAATGTCAGCGCGCCCAAAATCACGATTACTCCTGCGGTTACGCAGGTGAATAAAATGGAATCGGTTCTGAGTGTTCCGGTTGTTTCGGGAACCAGTTGTTTGTTGGTCATGTTGTCAGCTAGCAGCAGCATCGCCACAATTGGCACGTAGCGCCCCATCAGCAAACTAAAACAGGTGCTTAAGTTCCACCAAAGTCCTGTTGCTGCGGGTTGAGAATCTCCTAATCCTTCAAAGCCTGAACCGTTGTTTGCCGCCGCTGAAGCGTATTCGTACATCACTTGCGAGATGCCGTGAAATCCAGGGTTGCTGATGCCGCTCAAGCTGTCGGTAAAGGCGAGGGTAATGGCGCCTGGGATTAAAACTGCGATCGGGTGAACTAACAAAACTACACTGGCTAAAACTATTTCCTGTTTTTCGATTTTTCGTCCCAAAAACTCAGGTGTTCTACCCACCATCAATCCGGTGAGAAATACGCTCAAAATTAGGTAAATAAATAAGTAAGCTGTTCCGGTTCCTTGTCCGCCCCAAACAATTTGCAGAAACAAGTTAGACAGAGTAGCAAAACCTGCGGGAGGCATTAAAGAATCGTGCATTCCGTTCACAGCCCCGCACATTGTGCCAGTCGTAGTCACCGCCCAAAGTACAGTTTCTGCCCAGCCAAACCTAACTTCTTTTCCTTCTAAATTTGGTTGTATGGAACCCAGTAAATTATTGACTTGAGGATTTCCTTGGTATTCACCAACTGCTGCAATGCCAATCAAGGCCACATAAATTATAAATACCATCCAAAAAATCAGCCATCCCTGTTTTTTGTTGTTGGCAAATCTGCCGTAAGTATGAATGAGTGCTGCAGGGATTGAAACCATTGCTAGGGTTGCCAGCAGGTTACTAAAAGGGTTGGGATTTTCAAAAGGGTGAGCCGAGTTAATTCCGAAAAATCCGCCGCCGTTTTCTCCTAGTTGTTTGATGCTTTCAAAGTGAGCGACTGGGCCGCGGGCAATAACTTGGGTGCTACCTTCTAAGGTGGTGGCAACTTGGGGGCCTGCTAGGGTTTCCGGTACTCCCGAAATTAGCAATAGCAAGGCGATTATTAAAGATATTGGTAGTAGAATTCTGGTGATTGATTGAATTAAATCGATGTAAAAGTTACCTAACGGGCGCCCGGTAAGTCCCCGAATAAAGGCAATTCCTACTGCTAAACCTGTGGCGGCTGAGGTAAACATTAAAAAACCCAGCGTTAATTGCGATAGATAACTATATGTTGTCTCGCCGGAGTAATGCTGTTGATCGGTATTTGTGAGGAATGAAATTGTTGTGTGCAGGGCTGTATCCCAGGTTGGTGCGCTGAGGCTGGTGGGATTTAAAGGTAGCATTCCCTGAAGCATGAAGCTTAAGAATACAAATATGCCCATTGCTAGATTGCTGTATAATAGCGATCGCGCATATTGCCAGCCTGTCATGGAATCTACAACACGGATGTTGCCGGCTTTATAGATGAGTTGTTCTACTGGTTTAATGGCGGGATCGAGGAAAGTTCGTTCTCCCATGTACACTCGCGCCATGTAGTTGCCCAAGACGGGCGCGATCGCGATTAAAATGATTAGGGTTAATCCGATTTGAGTTAATCCTTGCAGCATAACTTAGTTAAAAAATCCTCGTTGTTGAATAAATCCGCTTCACTCCTCGGAAAATGGCTTCGGAAAGAAGTCCACAAAACTGGGTGAGTTTTCTTTAAGATTACTTCTAGTTCGCAGCCAATCGCCCGATTAATTGCTACTGCTAAGATACGATCTCCCCAGAAAATTGTAGAAATTTCGCTGGCTAGAATTAATCTGTCTTCTCTTATTAATCCCAAGCAATAGCAGTTATCTGGCAATTGTATGGTACTTAGTGTTAGGCCGCAATAACTGCTGTTGAATTGGATCGGTACTTGAATGAGTTTTGGTTCTACAAAGCTCATGAACGACTCCCGTAGGTCGCAAGGTTAGGTTTACTCTTATTGATTACTGTACAGAAGTTGGGGGTGTTTGATAATTAGTCTTAAGATATAAGTTACTGTTTAGGATTTATGATTATCTGCTATATACTTTTACTAATAGGCGAATGTTTAGATAATGTTTGAAATCTATACTTGCAGGTATAGATGCTGTGTAAACGCTGTTTTTTGCGCCACAATTGCGATCGATGCTTTAACAAACAGGATTTACGCACTCATATAGTTTGATGCGCTACAAGTAGCAGTAAGGCGCGCACTACGCGCCCTACATATAGAATACCTTCGTCCGGGACTGTCTAAGCTATGTTGAAATTGGCAGCACTGATCAAGCTGGCAGACACTCCATTGAGAGAGGCTAAAATTTGACCGGTTGCTGACAAACGGATGAAAGTTGAACTGTTTTCTTGAGTAATCGACAGTTGGGAAAAAGTGAGATTTTTGGCGAGTATTAGCAAATCTTTGCCATCCTCAAAATCCAAGATAGTATCGATGCCAGAATTGGTGGAAATCAAGAATTTATCATTGCCAGCACCTCCTGACAAAATATCACTTCCCAAACCGCCAGTCAGCAAATCATCACCATTTCCTCCGAACAAAAGGTCTGTGCCATCACCGCCATTCAAACTGTCATCACCGTTCTCTCCGAACAAAACATCATTACCGCTACCTCCCAGCAATGTATCGTTATCATTGCCACCATAAAGAGTGTCATTCCCAAGGCATCCGTCTAGCAAATCGTTATTTTGATTTCCATTTAAGAAATCATTGCCAGCACCTCCGCAGATACTATCATCTCCGAAGTTACCGTAAAGACTATCCTCACCTTCGCTGCCAAATATAATATCATTTCCCTTGCCCCCATAGCCGCGATCGTTACCTTCACCGCCGTCGATAAAATCAGCACCGACATTGCCAAAAATTAAGTCGTTATCTTCCTTGCCATTGATTGAATCATTGCCCCGATCGCCCAAAATGAGGTCTTCACCTTCACCGCCAACAATGATGTCATTATTTTTGCCACCAAACAGGGTATCATTTCCCCGATCGCCACTAATAAAATCATTTTGTTTGTTTCCGTAAAAAGTATCGTTGTTTTCGCCTCCGTATAAGTTGTCATTGCCGAAACCCGCATCGAATATGTTCGGATTTGAACTGCCGTAAAAAGCGTCATTATCGGGAGTACCAAACTGGATTTCACCGCTGCCATTGCTGGTGATAATATTTTCAGCTTCATTGGGTAAATCCCAATTTGGATATTTAATAGTATTGCAAATGCAATCACTTTCAGTTGAACTTGGTGTCGGAGTTGGAGTTGGCGCTGGCGTCGGAGTTTCCGATGGTGTGGGAATTGGTGTTGGTGTTGGCGCTGGTATTGGCGCAGGCGTTGGTGTTGGGGCTGGTGTTGGCGCTGGCGCTGGTGTTGGTGTTGGGGCTGGTGTTGGCGCTGGCGCTGGTGTTGGTGTTGGCGCTGGCGCTGGTATTGGCGCTGGTATTGGGGCTGGCGCTGGTGTTGGGGCTGGCGTTGGTGTTGGGGTTTCCGATGGCGTTGGTGTTGGGGTTTCCGATGGCGTTGGCGTTGGCGCTGGTGTTGGCGCTGGCGTTGGCGTTGGAGTTTCCGATGGTATTGGTGTCGGTGTGGGTGTCGGCGTTGGCACTGGCGATATTGGCGTCGGTGTCGGCGTTGGCGATATTGGCGTCGGTGCAGTGTAGTTAATAATAGTCGTGGTAGCGGTATCAGCGGTAATTATCGGTGTTACCGCTGCGATGCCTGTGGGATCTGACAGGGTGACGGTAATAGTTTCATCGGGTTCAACCGTGGTGTCGCCCAACACATCCAGAGTGATGGTTTTTGATGTTTCACCCGTCGCAAAATTAATCGTGCCAGTAGCAGTTTTTGCCCCAGAAGTACCGCCGATATTGTTATAATCGCTGCCGTTGGTAGCTGTTCCTGCGATCGCATATTTGACGCTACTTGCCCCGTTAGTGACGTTGCTGCGAGTTACAGTGAAAGTTAGAGGTTTTTTGCCGCTATTGCCTTCATCAAGGGTGGCAGCATTGGTGGCAATGTCATAAGCAACAGAAACTTGATCTGAAATAGTTAGTGTGGTTTGTTTTGTGGAACCCGCAATGCCACCGGTAATTGTGCCAAGGTTGAAAATTACGGTTTCTGGGTTTTCAGAGATATTGTCAGACTTGATAGTAACTGCAATATTTTTGGTGAGTGCGTCACCTGTTGCACCTGCGGGGAAAGTAATCGAAGTAGGGGAAAAGGTGTAGTCAGAATTTTCGGTGGCTGTGCTAGTGGGGTCGAGGAGAATTGGCACAACGACATCGTTTAAGGGAGTGCCACCGGTGATCTTGACGGGAATATTAACTACTGTGTCTGTTGTTCCTTCCACACTGTTGTAAGTGACCGCACCGAAATTAACTGTATTCGATGTATTCAGCAGAACCGAGACATTTTGACCGGAAGCCGTAGCTATATCCAACTTGCCGTCAGCATTAAAATCTCTCGCAACCGCAAAAGCAATATAATAAGCATCATTGTTCGGGGCATACGGGAGCGTAAAGTTGCTGAGAGTACCAAATTTACCCGTACCATCTCCTGACAAGACTGAAAGTTCCTTATTCGTGAAGCTAGGCGTGGCTAAATCGAATTTGCCATCGCCATTAAAATCCCCTGCAACCACAGATTCGGGACCAAAAGATAGAGAACGTTTGACACTAAAGTTGTTAGCAGTATCAAAATTACCCGTACCATCTCCCAAAAAGACTGAGACAGATTTATTGGTGTTATTATTAGCCGCGATATCGAGTTTGCCGTCGCCATTAAAGTCGCCTGTGACAACAGTGCGATACTCAGTCCCAGGGGAGGTAAGGTTAACGGGGGAGTTAAAGTTGCCCTTACCATCTCCTAATAAAACGGAGATGTTATCAGTCAATGAATAGTTCGATGTGACTAAATCAAGTTTGCCGTCGCCGTTAAAGTCGGCTGTGTCAAGAGTAAACTTGCGTGTTTGTGTATTAATCTTAACGGCAGTGCCAAAGCTACCAGCACCATCTCCCAAAAATATTGAAATGAAGTTATCGAGATAAGGAGTTGTGGCTAAATCTAACTTGCCATCTCCATTAAAGTCACCGGCTACGATCGAAGCATGATCTATATTTTCACCGAAGTTGGTAGGATCACCAAAACTGCCAGTACCTGTCCCCAGCCGGATGGAAACGAAATTGCCGTTACCTTGTAAATCCTTACGATTCGCTACAGCTAAATCGAGTTTGCCGTCTCCATTAAAGTCGCCCACTGCAACGCCATTGGGATTCTCCTTACCTGCTGGCTTAACTAAGCTGATAGGAGTAGCAAAGCTTCCCGTAGTACCCGTCCCCAATAATATGGAAATATCTCTTGGGAAGAAGCGATCCTGCTTACCTGTCACTACTAAGTCGAGGAAACCGTCACCATTAAGGTCACCCGTATCAATGTCTCCAGCATTTGGTACACTATAGTTCCTGGCTTCACTGAAGGTTGCAAGGACGTGGCTGTATGCTGCTAGAACTTCGGGCCGAAATGCTAAAGAGGCTGCTATTTTCCCGGTTGTCGTTTCCAGTTCCCAGTCGCCACCTTTTGCTGCACTGCCGGTGAGGTTTTTGGAGGCGGCAACGTTGGTATTTGTGAGTTGGGCGATGCGCTGGATGAAAGCAACGGCACTTAATGCCACATTACAACCATAAATCAGAATGTCCGCGCCCAGACAAAAAGCATTCCGCCACTGCTGCAATTTCTCTGAATAAGCTTCCAGATTGTCTAAACTCAAGCCGCCGCTACCCAGTTGCAAGCGGCCGGGACTGCCGTGAGAAATGATGTGGATGCTCTTAATATTCGTGCGATGAGCTAAGATTTGAGTAATTTGATCTATCGCATCCCTTTTCCCATGTAACACTACAACTTCGGTACCCGGTGTTACCCCGGCAATCAAACTTTGATAATCTGTAACTTGGCGATCGATAAAGGCGATCGCACTTCCTGAAACTTGACAATTAAAGTTTGGCATCACAGCACTTATTCCTGATTGAACTAGAGTTAAAAATTGTTGCATCAACCATAACAGTTGATTCCATAAAACTATGTAAATATTTAGCAAGTATCTATTGATACATAGTCCCTCGATCGAATCTATAGGTTTGTCCGCAGATCCGCCGGGTTGGTGTGGATATTGTGGCACAGTATTTACGGTGAATTATTGCGAATTTGGAGGTGAACCCATCCTAGAGCTTATTGAGAATGCTGCAAGATTTCAGCTCGATCGCACTTTCTACCGTATTTTTATTAAATCACGTAGCTATTTGAGAACGTGAGTGAGTTATCATCGACTTCTCATCGACTTTTCATTAGACATCTCGCATAATTAGATCAGTCCTGGATGCACTCCGACAAAGAAACCGGGTTTTTTACCAAATCTGTCGGCTGCGACGAAGTATTGTCGTAAAAAAACCCGGTTTCTGGGCCCCGATGCCTAAATCCTATAGATTTTTGTCCAGATAGGCCAAGGCGTAACGCATTTTCTTAGATTTTGAGTAAATTAGATGTAGCAGGAGGCAGCAAGCCCTAAGTAATAAGCTCATCTTTTTCAGCAATCGATCGAGTCCGCCATCGCCTTGCCGATTGCTATATTATTTTTCTTTCTTGCTAATAAAAATCTTGAGAAACTTCTTAAAAATCCCCCAAAATTTACTACTTCAAGAAAAGTATTTGCGAGGAAGATGGTCGATAGCCATTTTGTTTGCTATTGTGATAGCGCTGGAATTTAGCACGCCGTCGGAGTATCTGTTTGGATACTTTTACACGGGGCCGATTATACTGGCAAATTCGCGCTTGAGTCGGTTGGGAAAGTTACAAATTACGCTGGTAGCGGTAGTTTTGACTCTGTTGAATGTGTTTATTCCTCCTGGAGAAACGATCGCCCTAGCAACTGTTGCAAATAGAGCGATCGCAATTATGGCTTTGGGAGTGACGGGATATTTGAGCGATCGCAATCAGCAGTACCAAGAAGCGATCGCGATCGCCAAAGCTCAGTTACAGTCTCAGCAGCAGCTAGCCAGCATCCGAGAAGATTTTGTGTCTACTTTGAGTCACGACTTGAAAACGCCGATGCTGGGGGCGATCGAAACAATTAAAGCTTTTAAATCAGCAAAATTTGGCGATGTCACTCCCCATCAGCAAAAGGTTCTCGAAACAATGGCGCGATCGCACAAAATGTCGCTACAATTAGTAGAAACCCTGTTGGATGTTTACCGCAACGATACTGAAGGTTTGAAACTGCAACTTGCTCCTGTAAATTTAGTAGCTTTAGCCACAGAGGTAATCGCCACACTCGCAGATTTATCAGCGGCGCGCCGAGTTTATATTAGTACGAGTTACGGAGAGTCAGATTTCCGTCGCTCCTTGTGGGTAAACGGCGATGCAGTCCAACTCCAGCGCGTTTTTGTTAATTTGCTAACAAACGCGCTCAACCATTCTCCACGAGGCGGCAAAGTAGAAATTGTGATGGCATCTCATTCAAATTATCAGGTAGTGAAAGTGATCGATAGCGGGTTGGGAATTACCGCAGGGGAACTCTCGCAGCTATTCGAGCGTTTTTATCAAGGAAATAGCGATCGGCAAGCTAAAGGATCGGGATTGGGATTATACTTATCTCGCCAAATTATTGACGCCCACGGCGGTATAATTTGGGCAGAAAACAAATTGCCCCACGGTGCTTTGTTTGGATTCCGACTACCAGCAATCTCCGCCAATGAAACCTAATTCTCCCTTACGAATTCTCTTAGTTGAAGACGACGAACTGTTTCGGTTGGGACTGCAAACTCGATTGCAGCAGGAAAGTTGCTTGCAAATAATTGCCGAGGCGGAAGATGGCGAAACTGCGGTTGAATTGACTCAGGAATATTTGCCGGATGTGGTGGTTTTGGATGTAGGTTTGCCGGGAATTGGTGGCCTTGAAGCGTGCCGCCAAATTAAACAACAACATCCCGAAATTCCCGTTTTAATTTTAACATCCCATTCCCAAAAATCGTTAATTGAAAGGTTGATGGCTGCAGGAGCTCACGGATATTGTCTCAAGGGAATTGCGGCGGAAACTTTGGTTTTGGCAATTCGATCGGTAGCGTCGGGCGCTTCTTGGTGGGATAAGGGTGCAACTGCGGAAATTAGGGCAGTTTTTACTCATGCTGAACCTGTGAAAGTCGGGGTAAAATCGGAAGTTTTAGACAATCCACTGACGAAGCGGGAACAGGAAATTTTGGCTTTAGTTGCTGGTGGGAAAAGCAATCAGGAGATTGCACAAATATTGTACATTGCTCCGGGGACTGTGCGGGTGCACGTTCACGCGATTTTGCAAAAGTTAGAAGTGCGCGATCGCACTCAAGCAGCAGTGCTCGCTATTCAGAAGGGATTGGTAGCAAAAGAACTGTTAGGCGATCGATCTTAAGTCTGGTGGTTTATAATAATCGCAAAACCTTGATCGTTTGATATCGTTTCCGGTTGCATCGCTATTGTTCAAACAGTTAACATTCAACATCACCTGACGGTGCAACCTAAATTGATAAGATTTATAATAAGTTTTGAAAAATTACTTGACACAAAAATAATTAAATAGTAGTAATATTTATCTATAATATTTAATTTAATTATGTTCTTATTATGCCATCATTAGATGTATTTTTATCAGAATATGTAGAAGGTATAGCCTTTCTCAAAAAGGTGAGGTACGCTTCGGCCAAACAGGGCATTGGGCATTGGGCTATCCTTATCTTTCTGAGAACTGCTATAGCAGTAATAATAAAGCTTTAGAAATATACAACGGTACTACAGCGCCAATTAACTTATCAGCCGGAAATTATATTGTACAAACATATTTTAACGGGGCGTTGCTGAATGAAAGTATGATGAAATCTCCCAATTCAGCAACGCCTTAGTTTTCAAGTGATGGGGAATGACAATGCTGCTTTGTTTAGCGTACCACCTGCGATCGACTCTTTGGGGCAATTGACTTTTGCGCCTGCAATAGGTGCGATCGGAAGTGCTACTATTAATTTAAACCTGAAAGATAACGGCGGTACACCTAACGGTGGTATCGATACTTCGCCTAGCCAGACTTTCGTTATTCACCTCACTAACCAGCCGGCAATGGGACAACCAGACAGTTACAGTATTCCCCACGACAAGGTATTTAACCTGCCAGCCCGCGGAGTCCTAGCCAACGACTCCGACTCCGATGGCGATGCCTTGACTGCCAAACTGGTGTCCTCGCCAAACAATGGCAAGGTAGTTTTCAACAGCGACGGTTCCTTCAGCTATACTCCGAATCCGGGTTTTGCAGGTTTTGACAACTTCAGCTACAGCGTCAGCGATGGGACATCGCCGTCTCCCCCCATTCCGGTGAACCTCAACGTCACCAACTTTTCACCTGCGGGACAACCAGACAGTTACAGCATTCCCCACGACAAGGTATTTAACCTGCCAGCCCGCGGAGTCCTAGCCAACGACTCCGACTCCGATGGCGATACCTTGACTGCCAAACTGGTGTCCTCGCCAAACAATGGCAAGGTAGTTTTCAACAGCGACGGTTCCTTCAGCTATACT